>CAZTDL010000450.1:0-4114 GCA_964612775.1 uncultured Lentisphaeraceae bacterium | reverse complement strand
TATCGTTGACCGTTGGCACGGTCACGACATCCTTGGTCAAGTCCGCTCCCGCCGGAGGGATCAAATAGAGTTTCTGATTCTCGACATCCTGATACCATTCGCCGGGGGCGTCGAGTTCTTCCCTCATGCCCATGACGCAGAAACGGTCTTCGGGACGTGCCGCATACTGCATTTTTTTCGTAAGGGTGACGGTGCGAGTCTGCGGATCAAAGGACGCGATTTTTTCGATGCGGTTCCACCAGTTGTAGCGAGGAAAGATGCAGACTTCGCCGTCTTGCGGCCTTGACCACGGACGCGCGTCTTTTTCTCTCAGGACAACGGTATCGGTGCTTTCCCCCTCGATGTCCTTATACATCGGAGGGCGCACGCCCCGCACATAGGCCCAACCGCCGGAATAGGGGTGTGCCGGATCTTCATTGGGATAACGGGCCCAGACCAAACGCTTTCCGTTGAGGTATACCTGCTTGAAAGGCGTCGTGACCGCAAGCGGCTTGAGATCCGCCACATAAAGGTCGTCGCGGCCGTTGAACGTGCTCTTTTTCCAATCGGGAACGACAACGCCGCCCACGAGAACGGGGCGCGCGTCGGGATTTTGGGGATCCTGCCACGCGAGGATGTTCAGGGGCGCTTCCGCGGTTCCTGAGTCTTGCGGTTTGAAGGAGACCGTCTGGCGGACCACATGTGTTCCGGGATGCAGGCGGATGTTGACGGCCTCGTTTGAATTCGCCTTGCGGATCGCCTGCGCTAGAACACGAGCTTGTTCCAGCGTTTGGACGGGCGCGTCGAGTGCGCCGCTGTGATCATTGGATCCGGCCGGTGAGACATGAATGTCGGCCGCCAGTGAAACGCCGCAGAGCGGCACGAAAAAAAGTGCACGATAATAACGTCCCATACCTTCTTTTCTCCCTTTTGAAATCCCCGTACCCGCGTTTATGCAAAAGTTTTCTAAATTCTTTATCCGCTACAGTAGACAACTTGCGGTTGCGGTGTCAATAGAATCCATGGTCATAAAGCGCCATAAACGATGCCTGACGGATAGCAGACCGTCCCCGAGGTTTAATAGCGTCATGAAGACGTGGAGAAAGACGGTCAGAGAATCCCTGTGGGGACTTATTGCCACCGTTCAGTATGGATGTGGGTCGGATTGTAACGGGTGCGTGGTTCAGGGTGTTCAGCCGGATGGCCGATTGAGACGGCGGTAATCGGGAGAATCCCTTCGGGGATGCCGAAACGTTGACGAATGCCGGCGATGCGATCTTCGTTCGGGTGGACTCCCAGCCATACCGCGCCGAGGCCCAGCAGATGGGCGGCGAGCAAAAGATTCTCTGTTGCGGCAATGCAGTCTTGAAGCAAATAGGAGAGCTCTTGACGATGGGCAGCGGCGATTTCGCCGCAGACCACGATGCCGAGAGCCGCTCCGCTCAACATTTTTCCATGGGGCAATATGTCGGCTAACGCGGCGAGCGAGTCGCGTTCACGCAACACCAGAAAACGCCAAGGATCTTGAGCCATGGCGGATGGGGCGGCCATGGCAGCCTCTAGCAACGCGTCAAGGGTTTTCTCGCAAACGGGTTCTCCCGCGCGGTATTTACGGATGCTTCGCCGTCCGAGTATCGGCATGATAAGTTCATTCATGGCGCTATTTTAACGTAGCGTGAGCAGCGTTGCCAGCAGGAATGGACCTGCAAAATTTGCGCGTAGAGAGGACCCTCATGTGCATACCTGCATAAAAGGTCAAGCATCGTTCCGCAAAAGTGCGGCACAGCTCTTTACGCTGAAGCCCTTTATTTCGCCTGCAGAAAAGCCATGATGGAAACGGCCGCGAGCATCAGAACAACGGCGCTGACCATCAGGGCTTTTGTGCGGCCCGTGACGCCCTGCCATTCCCCCGAAAAAACGCCGACACCTTGAGAGGAGAGCGTCTGGAAGCCCTGGTAGAGTCCGAACCCTAGGGACGCGCCTAACGCGCCCATCATGCGCATGCCGTTGCCCATGCACAGGAGACAGGTCACAAAAAAAGACGACATCACGAGGGTCAAACAGAAATCTTTCGGGAATAGCAGCATGCGTGCCGTATGGCCGCGCAGTATCAGAAAAAGCGGAAAGAGCATGTTGACCAGCGCACCGCCCGGCAGCGTCGCGGCCCAGACTGCGGCGATAGCGCCGGACTCGCCCGCGCCGCGGACTTTTAATGCCTCCATGAGAGGGCCCTGCGAATAGACAAAGGCGAAGCTAAGACCCACCTGTAAAACGCCGGCCGTGATCGCCATGAGTAAACCGCCCTTGAATGACCCGCTTGTTTTAAGTCCGCCCCGTTCCCTCTCAAACCCCGCTTTTGCCATCAGCGCAACGGAGAATACGAGCGCAAGCGTCAGTGTCAGCAGCGCCCATCCGATGGGGGAGAACAGCGACGGTGCTGTGGCGAACTGACCGGACCCCTTGAAAACCATAGGCAGCAGAACACCCACGGGCAGCCCAACCCCGGTCAGCAGTCCCATGGTCAAGCTCACGCCGATCCGGACATAGCAGAGACCGCAGAGAACATTTGCAACGCCCCACGAGAGCGACCAGAGATTAGCTTTCAGATAGGCCGCTGCAGAGACGTCTCCCAATGCGCCTGTAAGATCCGGGCAGAGCGCAAATGCCATGCACCACGGCAATACGATCAGCGCCGCGAAGGCGTTGACAAAGGCCCAATGCTCATAGCGGTATTTCGACATGAACTTAATCGGTGCGGCAGAAAGTCCAACGGCAATGCCTGCGATCACCGCTAGTCCGGCGCCCGTCACAGAAGGATTCATGAGGTTCAACCTCTCAGCAGTGTTTCAGTCAGTTCTTTGAGCTGTGCCGATGTTCCGGCGAAAGCCCACGTCGTGTAGCGATCCGTCACCGCGGAACGGAGGCCGGGTATGATCGCCGGAGAATGATATTCCAGTTCTCCGAAACCGCCGAAAGTGCCGTTGTCCACATAGACCTGCTGGACAACGCCTTTTTTTGCGGATCGTTGAACGGTGTGTCGAAATACTGATCCTGCGAACCGACATTGAACCGCCGAAAAATCAGAAACGGTTGCGGTGCGGTTTCGTTGAGATACAGCATCAGCCCTCGGCAATGGTCTGCCATAACACCGAACTTGTAACCTTCCGGAGTGACGGGGACAGAAGCAATAAGATGTTGTCCGTCTTGACGCCAGCGCTGCTTGCCGAAAAAGGCAATGGGAGCCGCCGGGCCTTTGACGGGAACGATGATTTCGCCGCCCCCGGGGACTTGCAGCAGATTCCAGACCGCCGGACGGACCGGGGGCGGTAGGGGGTCCGCGGCGGAGAGCGTGCAGGTGAGCTCGTAACCTGCGGCCGAAACGCCCTCCGGCAGCGTGAAACCGGGCGTGGCCAATTCTTCGATACGTTTGCGCAGCGACATTTTCGACCTGTATCCGCTTCTGAGAAAGTCCACAACCGCCACAGTCTCAAGTTCCACGGCGTTTGCGCTGCGGCTTACAACATGATAATCGGCGGGGTCGATACCGGCAGGAACCCTGTACGTCTCCCATGGGCGTGACGCGTCGGAGACAAACAGGTCAAACTCGGGAGAAACCCAAGTGCGGTCGCCGCCCAGATTGATCCAGCCGCCGCCGGTCAATAACGCCCGTGCGGACGTAATCGTGTCGAGCGCGGGATGGGTCCAAAGCGCGTTCACACCCTCGCGCGGGTAAAGTCCCATGACTCTGCCGCCGAAAGGTTGGACGACGACATGATTCAGCTTTAAAGAGTCCTTTCCCAGCTCCGTCAACGTCTCGATGCAGTCGTCCATATGAATGCTCACTCGAAATCCACCAGCCATTTGATGCGGATATCGTTCTTGTCTTTCATATCGCGATAGCCCTTCTGAATGTCCTTGAACAGATAACGGCCGCTAATTAACGGCGTGATGTCTAACGCACCGGAAGCCATGAGCGCGAGCACAGGTGGATACATGCCTGTGCTCCCGGAAGAACCTCTGACGGTCACATTGCCAAATACTAATTTATCGATTTCCATTTTGTCGATGGTTTTGTCATAAAAGGCCACAGGGGCAAGGGTGCCGCCGGAGCGAAGGATGTCAAATGAGGCGGTCA
>CAZTDL010000449.1:0-4115 GCA_964612775.1 uncultured Lentisphaeraceae bacterium | reverse complement strand
CCAGCGGGAGCGCTGAAATCGTTTTGTCCAGCCAGTCGAGCGAAAGATCGCAGGTCACAACTCCGGCGAAGCGCTTTTTCCCGGCTTCCTGCCGGTAAAACGGGGCCGAATAGGTCACCATGATGATCCCTTCCCATTTGTAGGGGTCGCTCCAAACTGGGCGGTCCAGATATTTCGGCAGCGAGAACCAGTCTTCGCGAATGTGCGCAAACTCCGGACCGGATAAATCCACATATTCCAGCCCGTTCGTGGTCCGATATTCCCAGGCCGCGAGATCAGGCCAGTTGGGCGGCTGCATCCCGGGGTCGAAGGCGACGCAAACCCCGAGCACCTCTTTGTTCCGCTCCATGCATTTGACCTGCATATCGCGCATGCTCGCGAACGGCAGTTCGAACCGCTGCGCTTCAAGCGTTAACGCTATGCCGTTGATGACCCCCTGAAAGACCCCGAGTTTTGCGTCAATGCGCACGGCGGCGCTATCCGTTAAGGAAACGGC
Organism: uncultured Lentisphaeraceae bacterium; assembly: GCA_964612775.1. Classification (GTDB taxonomy): domain Bacteria; phylum Verrucomicrobiota; class Kiritimatiellia; order RFP12; family UBA1067; genus DAOPZC01. The sequence goes on along the minus strand of CAZTDL010000449.1, from coordinate 3,619 downwards.
TTTCGCCTCCATATCGGACTTTACCCGTGCGCGGGCCGTGTCGTAACTCCAATAGATGACCGCGAAGAGGATAAGACCGGTTACCGACAGCACCCAGCCCATCATTCTTCCCCGTATGGACCGCGTGCCGATCATGGCGTCCCCCGTTCAAACGGCGCAAACGTTTCAAACGCCGGCGCGCTCTTGATCAGTCCCGCTGTCTTGAGCTTTTTGACCGCAAGGGTATATATCTCCGGTTCAAGGTGTCCGGGGGCCGACTCCTGCCCCGGCAAATAGATGGAATCCAGAATCTGTTGCAACATCCAGCGGGAATGCGGACGGCAGGCCGGAACTCCGGCCTGCCGGGATTCGCGCAAGACCACTTCAAGCGCCTTTTCGGGGTTCTGTCGGGCATATTCCCATCCCTTCAGCGTCGCCGTCCTTAAGGCGCGGCATGGTCCCGCTCGGTTCCGGGCGTTCTCGGCGGTGGTGTAAAGGCCGTCTTCAGGAAACCCCAGATCGTAGTCTTGCATCTTGAACACGGTCAGACGGTCGAAGTCCACGCCGGCCTCATAAAACCGATAATACTCGTTGTAGGACATCGCCGCGCACGCGGCCACGCCGCGATGGAGAAACAAGTTTATGGAATGATGCTGCGGGATCGCTTCCGGTTGAATGCCGTTCTGCTTGAAGAAGGCCGTGAAGGTTGCGGAAAAGACACCCGGCCAATAGCTGACGCGGCGTCCGGAAAGATCGGCCGGAGACGAGATGCCCATATCTTTCCAAGCCACCAGCAACAGGTTGGACCGCCGTCCGATCTGAGCTAAATGGACGAGTCCGGGGGCCTCTTCGGCATGGATAATCGCGTCGGCCAGAAACATGGAGACGAAATCCGCTTTTCCTTCTTTCAGAAAATCCAGCGAGGTCGGCCCCGGGCCGGTATGCAGCAGGGTCACCTCCAGGCCGGCCTCCGAGTAATACCCCAGATCGCGTGCCAGATAAAAACCGGCGAACTGGCTTTGCGGCAGCCATTGCAACGCGAGCCGCACCGAACCCCGTTTGAACTCATCCGTGTTTTGCGCGGCGGCGGCAAAGGTGCGGAGGGCGGGTGTGAGCAAAAGAAATAAAGCCACGACCGCAACGACGCGGCCGCAGCCCTCGCTTTTCGGTAACGCGGACCGGCGTTCCGCCGAATCCGCGCATTCTCGTCTGAAACGGGTCAAGGTCAAAAGAAAGGATGCGATGGGATGTTGGAAAAGGGGAAATTGTGCACGTAAAGTGTGGCCCATTATTCCAGCCTTCCGATAATCGGTCGTTCGCTTCGGCAACAGGAACAGGGTCTTAACGGTTTTGCCCTATCTGCAGGATTTCACCAAACGGCCCCTTTTCCTCCGCCAAATCCTCCGTTCGGTCTCAAAACTGAATCGAAGGCTCGTTGCCGCCCTGCTTCGCCAATTCCTCTTTCTGGATGTGGTCCAGATACCGGTCCGCCTCGGCAACGCTGGCGAAGACCGATTCGGTCGGCAACGCTCTGCCGATTTCGAGCACCGCGAGAACCTGCGGCTGCGGACGAACCACGGTCAGCCGGGCCCCTTTTGCGCGCGCCTGCTTGGCCGCCATCATAATGCTTCGTAATCCCATGCTGCTGATATAGCTTAAAAGACCAAAATCAAGTTGCAGACTCTGCACCGGCGACAAAAAATCATTTTCAGCGTGCTGTCCAGCTGCGCATACGTCAATGTGTCCAGCCGCCCGTCAAGCGTTACCATGAAATTTCGCGGACGAACCTCCTGCGTCTTAATGATCAACCCCATCGCATCCCACCTTTCATCGTTGCGTACAACGTATATGACGTTGTCAAAAAAACAAATTATTACGTTTGTTAAAGTACACAAAAATGGTTGCATGAGCAAATCGTTTTTGTGCGCTTTTGAAATGAGCGATTCGTCGAATCGGCTGCGGCGGCGATGCGGGGCCGCTAGGTGACGGCTGGTTCCCGATCTGCCAAAAAACACTTGTCACGGTGTGTTTCTCGCAGAGGGGCGCGTTCTGTCGGCCGCTTGGCCGCCGGCCTTGCCGTCCCGAGGCAGGGTGGCACGGTCACTGGTGAAAAGGCTGACGCCGTTTGTAAAGGTTCAGCCGCATGTCGATTTCCCGCGCCAGATTCCCGTTCCCGAGCCTCCGCGCATACCCGCTGGCGTCCGTGGCGACGCGGATGGCGTCCTGGAACAGCCCCGCTTCGGCGTAACCGGCCCCGAGAATGTCGAGTGCCCGCGGCGATTGATAGTGAGTCAGTTCGCAAAGTCGTTTCCCCAGTTCGACGGCTTTCTTCCCGTCCCGTAAACCGGGGTCGGGCGCGGTCGAGAGAAGCCATGCCAACGCGTTGAGCGACCGTTCGTCCGGCGCGAACCGGACCGCGTCGCCATAGTAGCGGATCGCGTCGGCCAAGCGTCCCTTGCGAACCATGATTCGTCCGAGAGGGAAATAAGCGTTTGCTTTTTCCGGGTCGAGGCGGATGGCTTCGAGCAGATGGACGAGCGCTTCGTCAAGGCGGCCTTTTTCGAACAGAAAGATGCCCAGGTTGCTTTGCGCGCCCGCTGAGCCGGGGTCGAGTCTGACGGCCTCGCCGCACCAGCGGAGAGCCTCATCGAAGTTATTCTGCTGGGCATATAGGACGGAGAGGTTAAAGGCGATGACCGCATTGGTGGGCGCGAGCCCGTATGCGTGATTCAGACTGTCGGCCGCCTCCGCGAGCGATTTTTTATCGCATAGCGCCGCGCCTAAATTTACCCAGGCCTCCATGCTGCGGGGATTACGTTCGAGCGCACGGCGATATTGCGCGACGGCCTTGTCCGGGTCGCCGCCTTCGCGGAACGCGTTGCCCGCACGCACGAGGGAGCGATCATCGATGAACTGCTCGCGGATGCGGCGGAGGCCCTCCGCGCGAAGGTTGACGAATTCGGGGATGTTGGCGGCGCGGCCCAATCGGGCGAAGGCGTCGAGCAGAACGGCAGGCGTGCTGTTGCCCTGTTCGTCGATGTGGGTGAGAAAAAGCCGCGTGAAGGGCGTGCCGGATTTGGAGGCGAAAACCAGCCATCGGCTGTTGGGCGACCAGCTGTGCCATGAGTTCATGCGCGACAGGTTGCAGTCCAGGCGTCGGGCCTCGCCGCCTGTCGCCGGCACGACATAGAGTTCGCTGTCGGGTTGAAGCAGCATGAAACTCGCGGCTTTGCAGAACACGATCCAGCGGCCGTCCGGCGAGAATTTAGGAAAAAAGTTGCTTTTGCCGTTTTTGGACGCCCCTCGGAGGGGCTCGGCTTGTCCTCCTTTGCCGCCGTTGAAGGGAATGCGGTAGAGGTCGTACCGGAAGGTGGCGCTGCCGTTCAGAAACTCCTCGCACTCGTCGCGCCGCAACAGCACCGCGTCTTTGCGGATCGCTTTCTTGAGCCGGTAAGCCGTACTGCGCGCGAATACGATCATCCGCCCGTCGGGGCTCCATGCGGGATTGCTCTGGACATAGGCGGGATCGTCTGCGCCGGGTAACGCCGCGAAGGTCCGCGTCTGCCGGTCATATACCGCCAGAAGGCCTTGAATCGGGAGAAAGAGCTGGGAGAAGGCCAGCTCGGGGGTCGCCAAGAAA
>CAZTDL010000448.1:0-4119 GCA_964612775.1 uncultured Lentisphaeraceae bacterium | reverse complement strand
TTCAGAAAATCAACAAAAGCGCGGGTCGGATCGCCCATCGGATCAGGCACCGTGAAGAGCCGATCATACAAACGCACCTCCACCGGCACCGCATGCGCCGCCGACACCCAGTGGATCGTACCTTTGATCTTACGTCCGTCGGACGCGTTGCCGCCCTTCGACTGCGGATCATAGGTGCCATGGATTTCAATGATCCTGCCCGCCGCATCTTTGACCACATGCGTGCAGGTAAAGAGGCACGCGGCCCGAAGGCGGACCTCCTGCCCCGGCGTCATACGGAAAAACTTCTTGGCAGGCACTTCCATAAAGTCTTCACGCTCAATATAGACTTCGCGGCCAAACGGCACGAATCGCGTTCCGGCATTCGAATCTTCAGGATTGTTCTGCGCCTCGACCTGTTCAACCTTACCTTCGGGGAAGTTGTCGATCACAACCTTAACAGGATCAAGGACGGCCATACGGCGCAACGTCCTTTTGTTGAGATCATCGCGCAGGCAGTATTCCAGCAGCGCGACGTCCGTTTCGCTCCCGTACTTGGACACGCCGATACGCTCACAGAAATCACGGATCGCCTCCGGCGTATAACCGCGACGGCGCAATCCGCAAACGGTCGGCATACGCGGATCGTCCCAGCCGTTGACCCGATTCTCCTGCACGAGTTGCAACAGCTTGCGCTTGCTCATGACCGTATAGGACAGATTCAGCCGAGCGAACTCGCGTTGCTTCGGACGGATCTTAACGCCATTACGAACCACCAGCAGCCCCATCTCGTCCATTCGGTCAATCACCCAATCGTAAAGCGGGCGATGCACCTCGAATTCGAGCGTGCACATCGAATGCGTGACGCCCTCGAATGCGTCCTCAATCGGATGCGCAAAATCGTACATCGGATAAATGCACCATTTGTCGCCCGCATGGTAATGCGAGACGTGCATGATCCGATAGATCACCGGATCGCGGAAATGGATGTTCGGCGAAGCCATGTCAATCTTCGCCCGCAGACAAAGTGTGCCGTCCGCGAACTCGCCGGCCTTCATGCGGCGGAACAGCGCGAGGTTTTCCTCCGGCGCACGGTTGCGCGTCGGGCTCTCCTTGCCGGGCTCGGTCGGAATGCCGCGATACTCCTTCCATTCTTCCTGTGTGAGCCCGCAGACATAGGCATGCCCCGCGCGGATCAGGTTCTCCGCAATCTGATACATGTTGTCGAACAGGTTTGCCGCACTGTAAAAACCGTTACCCCAGTCAAATCCGAGCCAACGGATGTCCGTCTGAATGTTCTCCGCGTATTCGTCCGACTCCTTAGAGGGGTTCGTATCATCCATGCGCAGATTGCACTGGCCGCCGAACTCTTTCGCCATGCCGAAATCGATGCAGATCGCCTTCGCATGTCCGATATGGATATATCCGTTGGGTTCGGGCGGGAAACGTGTCACCACTTGACCGCCCGTCTTCCCCGCCGCCACATCCTCCGCGATCCATTGCTTCAGAAAATGTCGGCTGGTATCCGACTCCTCCGTCTTTGTCTCGTCACTCATTTTCTCACCTTTCGGGCCGACCGATAAGCCTGCCCCTTGACCATCATGGCTTCCAGACGCGAACGTTCATTCGTTTTCTGCCCCATCTTTGCGCTTCCTCATGAGAAGAATACCAAAGATCCAGCCGCTGACCCGTGATCGCGCCGCCACGGTCTTCAACACGCCCATACCCGTATCCCGGCACATACACGATCGTCCCGAAAGGCAAAACCGCCGTATCCGCCGCAACCGTTCCATATCCCGCACGCGTACCGCTGGCCGTAACACCGACCGCTTTAGGCTTTCCTTTATTCGGTCCGCTGCAGATCACGGGCGAACCTAAGCCGAACCAAGGGCGTTCCCAGCTGCAACAGAGACCGCAATTACAGTAGCCGGTCACTTCAAATGCCATCACAATGGGCTGGCGCCCACGCGGCGGCCGGATACGGTCCGTCAGGCAACCGGACCACCAGACCAGCACCGGCAGACACAAACCGGCCAAGACCGCAGGCAAACGCGCACGCCATGCGTTCAATATCCGTTTGTGATGGGGTTGAGCCATGTGGAGGTTAGGATATCAGAACCGTTGTGCCCCCGCAATGCCAGACGGGAACGATTCAACTGGTAACTGGTTTGAACCCGTTCCCTACGGAAAAGCCATACTTGCGGCAGAAGCGTATCGCGAGTGTCCCGACCTAATCGGTGCTGCCTCGCACTTCCATTTCAGCCCAATAAGCCGCCTCGTTGCTCCATCCGGTCGGCTGATTGAAAAGTTCGAGCGTCACCGTTTTGCCGCGGTAAGGCGAGAGCCCCACCGTGTACGTTTTGAACTCGCTTTTCTTGCCGCCGACATCCGTTTCCAGTGCCAGCGCGCCATCGACCTTGACGATCAGCCGGAAATGGCCGTTCTGCGCGTTCGAGACCCTTACCGTGAGACGCGGATCGCCTTCCGGTATTTTGACGGTCCGCGAAAGAATCACCGGCTCGTCTTTTCTCGGCGGGTGTGTCACCAGCACATTGTATGTCCCGTCCATCTGCTCGCGGTAACCGGGGCTCATGTCCGGCGCATTCTCCGATGTCTTCCCTCCGGGAAAACAGACATCCAAAACCTTCTGTGCCCGTTTGGTGGGGTCGGCGTCCGCGAACTGCGCGGCCGAATACACCTTGATGGGAAACTTGATCCTCGCCATCTCCTCCGGCGTGAACACGGAGTTCGCGACGGGCCCCGGCGCCCAGCTTAACGCCAGCGCGTCCGGTCGGGCGGGACGGACCGGAATCACAAAGCACTCTTTGCCATCCGCGCCTTTCTCGACGCGCCCGCCCTGCTGAACCGCAACCTGTCGAGTCAGTTTCTCGCAGACGTTCAGCAACGCCGGCACGTTGTACGCGGTATAAGAAAACTTCGGCTCCAGCTGAAGCAGCTTCGTGTAGCGAGCAGGCAGATTTGCAAAGCCGATCAGCGTGCCGAGCACACCCGCCGCGCTCGACGGATTGCAGTCCGAGTCATATCCGCCACGCATCGAAATCACCACCGTCTTCTCCATGTCGCCTTGACCATACAGCAGGCCGAGCAAGACCATCGCGCCGTTGACTTTCACGTCGATGCCGCCGTTGGAGGCCTTCTGATAGGCCGGATCCTTGCGGTACTTTCGCAGGCAGAGACCCCACGTCTTCTGCCAGTCGTTCGGGTTCTCGCGATACCAGCGCACCATGTCGCGCGCCATCTCCGCGTACTGGCTGTCGGACGGGATGCAGGCCAGTCCCGCGTCAATGATTTTGAAAAGATCCTTCCCTAAGAACGCCTCGGCATACAGGCCGCCCATGAACTGCCCGCCGTACACGCCGTCGCCGTAGTTCATCAGTCGGCCGAATTTGTTGCCCAGCGCAATCACCGAGTTGGGCAAACCGGGTGAAATCAGACCGGCGTAATCCGCCTCGATCTGGTAATCGATGTCGTTCGGGCATTTGTTGAACCGCGGGTGCGAGGAATCCGGCGGCGCGATGCCCTTGCGCAGATTCGTGCGCCCCGCGTTGTTCGCGCACCAGAGAGCGTACTCGCTGTTCGCGAAATCGATGCCCGCCTGGCGGATCGGCACATCGAGGCCGTATTGCTCCAACGACCGCAGAAACGTCATTTCCACATACAGATCGTCTTGCCCGAACGCGTTGTTGATCATCTCAGGAACCCAGACGGGCACTTTGTCCTCGGGCACGATCACGTCGTTGAATTTGAACTCCGTCGGCGCGCCCCAAACCACGCCGATGATCTGCCCGATCCAGCCGCCCTTCATCCGGTCGCGATAGTCGTCGACAGAGAGACGACGCTCGCCTTGGGCACATGCCATGCAAGCGGCGGTAAAGAGAGGCACCCATGCAAATACGTACTTTGTGCTCATTCCAGTCACCTTTCCAGACTGTAGCCTATTTTCCCGGCGGCTCCACGCAGAGCTGCACGATCGCCTCGCGCACGCGGGCGGCCTGCTCGGCGCTCATCACAAGGAAGCGGTCACGCCCCTTGCCGTCGCGCGGGGGACGGAACCACGTCGCGCCGTTGTCCTCGACCGTCACCGTGCCCGCCGGAGTGAGGCCGAAGTAACCGCGATCC
>CAZTDL010000447.1:0-4125 GCA_964612775.1 uncultured Lentisphaeraceae bacterium | reverse complement strand
AGCGCGCCGATGACGCCGGAATACGCACGGTCGATTCTTTCCGTCACTGAAGGCGTCAAGGTCATCGACGATCTTCCCAACGCGCAGTATCCGATGCCGCTTTTTACCGGCGGAGGAGACGTGGTGAATGTCGGACGTATCCGTGTGGATCCCAGCGTGGAAAATGGTCTCGCCCTCTTCTGCTGCGGCGACAACATCCGTAAAGGAGCGGCCCAAAACGCCGTTCAGATCGCGGAAGTGATGATCAAACGCGGCCTGATTTAATATGTGTAGGGCTTAGGCCTCTTCGCCGGAAATCTGACCGCGCGCCGCCTTTTTCTCACTATGGCGGCGTTTCTCATCTAACATCTTAGCCTTTTGGCGGCGGGAGCGGCGGCGCTTCTGCCGCCGAATTTTTTCCGCCTCCTGCTTGCGCGCGGAAAGCGCGGCATTCACTTTCTCCAGAATCTTCTCCGCCAACTCGCGCCGTGCCTCCCAACGGTTTAGCTCGCGAGAACGATTGAGACCGCACTTGATCATCATCCCGCTGGGAACGTGATAGAGCCGAACGGCGGAAGCGGTTTTGTTCACTTTCTGTCCCCCAGGGCCGGAACCGAGGATAAAGGATTCTTCGAGGTCTTCTTCAAACACGCTGGCAAGCGCCATGCGCGCTTTAATTTTTTCGATGGTTTCCGAGGAGATCATATTGAGCGAGCGGTTAGACGTTAATGAATGAAGCGGCAGACGTTACGGCATCTCGCGGCCAAACACTTAATTACTCATTCCTAACCCATCCTTTTTACGCTATTCTATACCCAAACGAAAGGACACCCGCATGCTTGTACTCATTCCTCTCGCCGACGGTGTTGAAGAACTTGAAGCCGTCACGATCATCGACATCCTGCGACGCGGCGGCTGCGAAGTCACTTCCGTCGCCCTCGGCAACGGGCTCACGGTTCAAGGCTCACGTGGCGTCACGCTGATGGCCGATACGCGATGGGATTCGCTCGACATCAGCCGTTTTGACGCCATTGTACTCCCCGGCGGCGGAAAAGGCACCGAAAATCTGGCTTCCGACCCGCGCGTCATCGAAACAGTCCTGACGTTCGACAGGGCGGGCAAATTCGTCACGGCCATCTGCGCAGCCCCCACCTTATTGGCGGCGGCAGGCATTCTGAAAGGGCGGAAGGCGACTTGCTATCCAACCTGCGCAAAACAACTCGGCAGCGCTTACGGCGAGGTTCCGGTTATCGCGGACGGAAATATCATCACCAGCCAAGGGCCAGGCACGGCCATGCTTTTCGCGCTGGTGCTCGTTCGGCACTTCGCCGGCGACGAAGCCGCTCTGCGCGTAGCGAAGGGATTGCTAACGCAATTTCCATAAAGACATGGAAGTATTTAAGTTCTTCCCAATATCCCCACTGCAAAAGCAGTGGGGGCTCTATCTTACCGATTGCGGGCGGGAAATCATTCCCGCTCATTATAAAATTTATCCGCCACAGGTTCTGGTGGATGCCACGCAACATAATTTTGACGTTAAAAAAAGGCGTCGTGTCGATTATTCGCAAGTCGTCTATATCCGCAAAGGACAAGGTTATTATGAAAATGAATTCTTAGAACGAACGCGCGTGAAAGAAGGGACGCTCTTTCTGGTCTTTCAAGGAATTTACTGTGGCCTTCAACCCGACAAAGAAACGGGGTGGGAAGCGTATTGGATCAGCTTTGGGGGTGAACAATCAAACCGATTAATGAAAGAACCGTTTTTCTCGCCCCTTTCTCCGATCATTGAATTGGCGGAACCGGTTAAATTCGAGGCGTTGATGCAGGCTTTCATCAACAGCGTCGTCGAAGACGATATCTATTTTAAGACGCCTTATTCCATTACGGGACAGTTGTTGGAATTGTTGGGGCAACTCTTGGAAATAAAGGAAAAGCATGCGTCTCTGGTCATGCAGGCTGACGTTCAAATCAGACGTGCGCAGGCTTTCATCGCAAAACATGCGTTAGAAAAGATCGATTATTCCGAACTGGCGCGGCAATTTGGCATGAGCAAACGAACGTTCTGGCGAAAATTCGCGAGGCTCATACACAGGCCTCCCTTGAGATACCAACTCGCCATCCGTCTCAATCACGCCCAGAGGCTCCTCCTCACAACCCAACTGTCCATAGCCGAAATCGCGACGCATGCCGGTTTTGAAAACGTTTACTATTTCTCATCCATTTTCACTAAGAAAACAGGGAGGCCTCCCCTGAGCTATCGGAAGAGTTTTGGCAAGACAACATAAAATTGTGGCCAGAACGTATATGGATTTGCTTGCACCCGCGTGTTAACCTTTGACTTATCTGTCTATGATCGTGTTGGACGTTTCGACCGGATATGGCCAGTCTTAACGCACGGATCAGAATGGCACGATAGAAGGGAATCAAGATGCGGCACAGGTTGATGAACCCGGTTTGTTTTGCGTCTTTATTAAAAAGCCCGTCCATACGCATTACCCTCGCAAGTGTTTCCGCCTTTTGCGCGGCCGTTGTCATGGCCGGCGACGGTACGATGCTCTGGATTAACACAACGGCGAATTGGGGCGATTCCATATCTTGGCGAAAAAACGTGATCGCGCAGGACGGGGGCGTCGCAACCCTGCAGGGGCTCGGCATTTTGAAGCAGAACGTCCCAGGCTTGACGCTGCAGGGCCTTCATTTCAATGCGTCTATCGGAAACTTTTACGGTTATCCGCTCACTCTGACGAATGGCCCGTTTCTCAATGCGACCGTATCGGGCACGCGGTTGAATCTGCCCCTCAAGGGAGAAGAGGTTCTTCACAAATACGGGGTCGGGCAGATTGAGCTGGCGAACAGCACCTTCACGGGGTTTTCCGCCGTCTCGATTGACGAAGGAACGCTGCTCGTGTCCAGTAACCGGACCGAGCTGGTCACGGGGAGTTCGCTGCTTCTGAACGGCGGCGCCTTGGTTTTCGCGCCGACGCTGACCAGCGGTGAAGACGGTCTGGCGTATGGCGCGACGAACGCAACGGCTTTCTTCGCCTATGGGGCAGGAACATCCTGGGTTCAACCCCAAAAGGGGAACGGCGAGAGCGCCACGCTGGTGTTGGGGGGCGACGGAGACGGGTTTTTCCGCACGAACCGCGGCGCGCTGGTGCTCGCGCCCGCATCGGGAGTGAACGCGTTGGGCGGCGCAGAGAAACTGCTCGTGAAAGGCCACGCGCCGCTGATTGCCAACGGCATGGCGGCACCCTCCGTCGTCGCGACGGATCTGTCGGGTTCATCCGCCCCGTATTACTTCCTGACGTATGATGCCGCCAACGGTTTCGTGACCGCCGCGTATACGGACGGCCTGAACGGCGGTAACACCTCCATCGCAAACGTGACCAACGACACGACCCTTTTGAACGACGCTCATGTCCAGGCGCTGAGCCTGAACAGCCGCAAGATCCTCACGATCGCGGCCGGGAAGACGCTGACCGTCGGCGACGGCACACAACCGGCGGGAATCATCCTGAACGCGCAGGGATCAGCTGCGGCCGGCGCGACGATCTCCGGCGGCATGATCGATTTCGGAACGTCGGAGGGCGTCGTCTGGACCGCCGGGTCATCGTCGGATACGCAGGCGAAGACGATTTCAAGCACCTTGGTCGGCCAGAACGGCGTGACTTTCGCCTCGCGCAACGGGACGGCCTTTTCCTCGCTCAATGTCTCGGGCACCAATCTGTATGGCGGAGACACGCGCATCATGGGCGGGCGGGTTTCGATGCTGTCTCAGCAAGCCTTTGGCACGGGAGACGTCTATGTGTGCGGAAGCCATGGCAACAGCGGGCAGTTGCAGGTGGGCTCCGCCTATAGTCTGACCAATCATCTTCATTTGGCCGGTTTCGGACAGGGCGGAGCAAACGGGTCGGCGGCGCTTCAGTATACCGGGAGCGGCGCTCTGGCTCTTGACAACACCCTCACGCTGATGGCTGACGCGGGAATTTTGATTACGAGCACGGGCATCATTCACGCGAACAAACCGGTGGAAGGGGAGGGAAGCCTCTATTGCTCGGCGAACACGACAACCGGCACGCTGACTTTAAACGCGACAAATACCTATGCTGGAAAAACCATTGTGCAGTCGGGCGTCTTATCCTTGGG
>CAZTDL010000446.1:0-4129 GCA_964612775.1 uncultured Lentisphaeraceae bacterium | reverse complement strand
TATACGTTGTCGGGATCGGTGCTTGCAGGGGCGTCGTTTTTCGTCAAGCGGGGTGCGGGGGAACTGAAAATTGCGGGAACGGGACACACCTTCGAAGGCGATATGCTGATCGAAAAAGGAACGCTCACCGTGACGGCGGACAACGATACAAAGGATGTAACCTCCGGTCCATTGGGGAATCCGCGCGTGCCGCGGACGATCACCGTCACGACGAACGGCACGCTCAATCTCATTGGAAAGAATCCGTTTGGGGCGGGGACTTCGACCACGCCGATTCAGGCGGATCTCAGAATCGTCGGGGGAACGCTGAATCTGACGACCAATTTCTGTCCCAGTTTCAATTCAGTATTATTCGATAACGCTGCCGTCAATTATTATGGGGGATTATATGCGAGTCGTTTCTGGGGTACGGCCAATTTCGGATCGAATATAACCTTCAAGGGCAAAACACCGTACGTGTTTGATGTCCGAGGATCCAATTGCGGTTTCATCATGGGCAAGTTCGTTCAGACCGAGCTGTGCGTAGAAGACATTACGGGCGACGGAGAGCCGGATGTCACGTTCTTCCTCCCGCTCAGAAACACGGCGCACAGCGATCCCCTGACCAATCGCGACGGCGTGGATACACGCTTTCGGAAAACCGGTCCCGGCACGTTGGCGCTGCTGTCGCCGAACAGCGATTTCACGGGGGACGTCAGCGTGGTCGAGGGGACGCTGACGGTGGCGACGAATAAAACGGCTGTCAATCCCACTTCATCGCTTTTGGGAAACACGCAGGTGTCTCACCCGGTTTTCGTCGGAACGGATGCGACGCTGTGTTTGGCGTTTAAAGACGCCATGGGACATTGCTATTCCAGCCCCAAGATCGAGATTGTCGTGTCCGGGGGTACGCTTTCGCAGGCCGATAATATGGCCAATGTTCTGGGGCCGCTGACGCTCGAGAACGCGAATCTCGTCTATTCAGGGCGATATGGCGATTGGGGCACGTTCATTTTTGACGGCGATGTGACGTTCAGAGGAACGAACGCCTACAATCTGGCGGAGGTCAACGGCAGCCGTATTCGGTGCGGATACAACCGACTGACCGTTTTCGATGTGGAGGACATTCCCGGCACCAATATCGATGTGACGATCGGCATGCAGATCAACGATTGTCAGGCATGGACTGGCGGATTGCCCGCACGTCCCAGCCGCTTCGGCAAGCGGGGTGCGGGCACGCTGCGGTTGGCCAACCATGGTTCAACGTTCACCGGCGATGTCGATGTCGCGGAAGGGGTTCTTCAAGTCCCGTATGGCGCGGCTGTCGAAAACAAAGTCTATAGTTGTCTCGGGAATCCGCAGGTGGCGACGCGCACGCTGGTTGTCCATTCGGGGGCGGAACTCTATTTCATGGTGTCGGACGTTTTCGGCCAACTGGCCTCTTCGGTTAAGATGGCAACGGTGATCTCCAACGCCACATTCCGGCAGGCCAACTCCGGTTGCACCGGCTTCGGACCGATCACGCTCCACAACGCGAAAGTGATCTACAATGGCGGGCCGCGGAGTGATTATGGCGGCTCTATCGGCAGCCGCGTCTGGGGGGTTATGGGGCTTGGCGGACGAACCGTTTTCAGCGGGACGAATGCCTATACGTTTGCCGTTGTCGGGAACAACTGTCGGTTTAATTTGGGGTACTCGCTCGATTTCTCGGAGGAAGACCTGCCGGGGGTGACCAACTATAACGGAAAATCGGAGTTTGTGGTTCGCGACATTTCTGAAGACAGCGGGGCGGACGTCACGTTTGAAGCGCCGTTGCAGGATATCCCGACATGGCCGAACGCGCCGTTGTTCAAGAGCGTCACATTCAAATGCGGTTTGCTGAAATCCGGTGAAGGCACGTTGCGGCTGACCTCGACGGACAACACGTATACGGGGCCGACGGTCGTGACGCAGGGCGTCTTGCGCGTGGACGGAGCGCTGACGTCAAGCGAGGTCACGGTGAAAACGGGCGCGTGCATAGGGGGCACGGGGACGGTGTCGAACGTCACCTTGGAAGAAGGGGCGGTTTTCGACGTGTTCGCCGATCAAACAAAACCGCTGAAAGTGAGCGCGTTAACGGTGACGGGGGGCGGCACGATTGTTGTGCATAACCCCGACGGATTTGCGTGCGATGCGCTGAACACGCCGTTCTTGCAGGTGACGGGTACTGTGAACGGCGCTATGGATGCCTCGGCCTGGAGCGTGCTGATGGACGGCGTTGATCCGACGCCCGACCTCAAGATCAAAATCGGCTCGGACGGGATCGTCTATGCGCGTTGGGCGCCTCAGGGAACGCTTATAAGACTGCTCTAAAATAAAACGAAAGGGGAATCACTGTTATGAAAGTCGCGACATGGATGGGACTGTTGGCGTTGACGGCATGCTTGGCGGGCGCGCAGGAGAAGGGGCTGATCTTTGCGCATCGGGGGGGATCGTTCGAGTTCGACGAGAACACCCTTCACGCCTTCAAGGGGTGCTATGAAAAAGGACTGCGCGGGTTCGAGACCGATGTCCGCATGACCAAAGACGGCGAATTGGTCATTTTGCACGACGACGTCATGGACCGGACATATGTCGGCACGGGACGGGTTGAAGAGAAAACGGCGGCGGAGCTGCGCATGATCAAGACGAAGAAAACGGGACAGCCGTTTCTTTTCTTGGATGATCTGTTGGCGTGGTTTGCGGACAAATCGGGCGTTTATTTCGAGTTCGAAATGAAGGTTAGCGACAAGAAATACTATCCCGATGACCGCTTGGCCGTTTTCTGCAAAAAACTATACGCGGGCGTGACGGCCAAACGGCCGAAAGGGTCTTTCTATGTCTTCACCTCGTTCGACCAGAGGGCGCTGAAGCAAATGAAGCGACTCGATTCAGCGGCTGACATCCTTTTCATAACCGGAGGGCCTTGTTCAAAAGAAGCCGTTCAAACGGCGCAGAAATTAGGCGCCAAAAGGATCGGTTGCCGCGTGGATATGACATCGCGCAATCAGGTGCGCGAAGCCCAGAAGATGGGGCTTCGCGTCAGCGGCTGGCCCGGTCATACGTTGGACGATTATGCGCTTGGGGTGGCTTTGGGGATAGATGCGTTTTGTACGGATATTCCGCTTAAGACATATGATCAACGCAAATCGGGAAATCCGTAAAAGACGGGTGAGAGTCGTGGCGGTTCAGCAAAATCAAACGGCGCGGCGAACTGGATTTTCGAACCGCTACGGTCGCCCGAATATTGGATCATGTCGAGCAGAGGGGGACGAGACGATATCCCTTAAGTCTTGCCATCGGCAGCAGTCACTCAAAATGACGACCGACTGTATCGGGAAACAGTTTCCGCAGTCGATGCTGTTGCGGGTGGGGTCACAAAGTGATTTGAAATTTGGAATCACGTTGCCGGACGCGTGTTTTCGGGTGTATTTGCAGCAATTTCCTACAACGAGGGGTCGGCCATGAGTCTGGAAGGCATTTTCGCCAACATTCTGAAAGTCATTCCCGCGCGTCGCGGCAGACTGTTCGAGCAGTATTACACGCGCAGGGGAAGCGACGGGGCGAAGAGGAAGGTGGGTCCGTACTACGTGCTGACCCGGTCCGTCAACGGGAAGACGCTGTCCAAGCGCATCAGGCGGGAGGACGCGCCGCGGGTTAGGGATGAGCTCGCGCGAGGGGGAAAGCTCGCCGGTCTGGTCGAGAAGCTCTGGGAGGCTGCGGAAGGCGCGGCCGGGGCGGGGCGCACTAAGAAAAACGCTGCGGCGAGATCAAAGGCTCCGCGGCCAGGCTCGCGGCGGAAGCCGTGAGGACGGCGTCCGCCATGCGGGTCCAAGCCCGGGGGCGGAGTCTTGTCTGTCTTATCATTCGGCCTTTCTTCGCAGGGAGCACACTGAAAACCTGTTGACTGAAGGAATATGGGACTCAAAGGCCATATGTCCGCCGTCTGTCACCTTGTGCATGATCCTCGTTCTTCCCGGCATTGAATGCTTTGTGTTGTACGCTGTCGCGAATGGATCTGCCAAGGGTGATTCGGCGATTTATCTCGCGGACCCTCGCGCAGAGGACGCAAAGTCCGCAGCGGATCTTTCCTTGAGCGTTGAGCGTTCTTTTCTTCCCACTTCGGCGTTCA
>CAZTDL010000445.1:0-4138 GCA_964612775.1 uncultured Lentisphaeraceae bacterium | reverse complement strand
CACTCCAGAAAACACGAGTACTATACCAGTTCCCGAGAGATAGGATGCGCCCTCCATTCGTCCTTTTCTGACGCCCCGCCTCCCATAGCGCGCCGCGTCTCGTCATGCGGGCGGAATTATGATACATAACACGTGATGCTTTACCTGCTTACAGCTTCCATCATCTGGAGTTTCTCGTTCGGGCTGATCGGCAACGTTTTGTCGGGATTGCCGATCGCATGGCTTGCGTTGGCGCGACTGGCCATCGCGGCCGCCGTGTTTCTGCCCTTTGTCCGCCGTATCCCGATTAAGACCGGTGCCGCGCTAATCGGCATAGGCATGGTTCAATTCGGGTTCATGTCGCTCGCCTATATGAGCAGTTTTCGCTATCTCAAGTCTCATGAAGTCGTCCTTTTCACCGTCATGACCCCCGTCTACGTGGCGCTCCTCAACGATCTTCTGAGCCGAAAATTTCATGGCGCCAATCTTATGGCGGCTCTGCTTGCGGTCTGCGGCGCCGGGATCATTTTATGGAAAGGCGTTTCGACGGAGGCGCCGCTGATCGGTTTTCTGCTGGTTGAAACATCGAACATCTGTTTTGCGCTCGGACAGCTCGCCTATCGAGAAGTGCTCGCGCGACACGCGGAGCTGCCGTCCGACAGGCATGTTTTTTTCTGGCTTTATCTGGGCGGGCTCATCGCGCTTTCGCCACTCGGACTGCGCGACGCCCTCATATCGGCCCCCCACCCGACTGCCGAACAATCCGCGGCACTGATCTACCTCGGCGTGATCGTCTCGGGCGTCAGTTATTTTCTTTGGAACTGCGGCGCGCGGCGCGTCCCGGCCGGTGCGCTAGCCGTCCTGAACAATCTTAAAATCCCGCTGGGGGTTTTGGTCTCGCTGTTCGTCTTCGGCGAACGGACGAACCTCGCCGGGCTGACGGCCGGCGGCGTGCTGGTTTTTGCCGCGATCATCCCGGTCTTAAGAAAAAAGAGCTGAAAATCCCGCATTGTCCGAAGCGCTCGTTTTTAATAAACTGACAATATGAAAAACGCATCCGCTTCCGTGTTTCCCATCCGTCAACGCTCAACTCGTAACGCCTAACACTTCCTTTCAATGGATCGTCTCTCCTATCTCATCCGGCGGCTTCTGCTTGTCATCCCCACCTTTCTGGGCATTACGATCATTTGCTTTGCGCTGACGCGTCTATTGCCCGGCGGCCCGGTCGATATTCGACTCATGAAGATGCGAAATATCGGCGGCGCGAACAGCCAAGCGGCCTCAGCCGTCACGCAAGTGACCGAAGAATACAGGAACGAGCTCACCAAGCAATTCGGTTTCGACCGGCCCGTTTACGTGCAATATTTCGATTGGCTCGTCACCCAGCGCATGGGCATGCGGATCGCTTCTTACGATTACCCGAACCGCACCGCGTGGCAGCTCATCTCCTCGCGCATTCCGGTTTCCATCTGGTTCGGCATCACCAGCTTCATGTTGAGTTATCTCATCTGCATTCCGCTCGGCATCGCCAAGGCTCTGCGGCACCGGCAAACGTTCGACGCCGTCTCCAGCCTTATCGTTTTCACAGGCTATGCGATTCCGCCCTTTGCCCTCGGCATGGTCCTCAAAATGTTCTTCTGCGGCACCGTTGAAGGCCTCGGCGACATCTTTCCTCTCGGCGGTTTTGAATCGGACTTTGCGGGTTCCGTCTCGTGGGGCGAACGGCTCGCCGATCACGCGTGGCACATGGCCTTGCCGGTCGCCTGCTACGTGGCGGGGAATTTCGCCGTGCTCACGCTCATCATGAAGAATTCACTCCTCGACCAAATCGCCAGCGATTACGTGCGCACCGCGCTGGCCAAAGGCGCCACGCGCCGCCGCGCCATCTGGGGACACGCCTTCCGCAACGCGCTCATCCCCATCGCCACCGGGTTCGGCTCAATCCTCAGCGTGCTCTTTGCGGGTTCAATCATCATCGAAAGCATTTTTGAAATTCCCGGTATGGGATGCTTGAGCTGGGAGGCCCTCATCGGGCGCGATTACTCCGTTTTCATGGCGTTGCTCGCCCTCACCTCGGTTCTGCAACTGATCGGCAATCTCCTCTCCGACTTCTGTTACCTGCTCATTGATCCCCGCATCCACTTCGGCCAATCATGAACTTCTTTTTCGCCATACGCCTCTCGCCGCTGACACGGAAGCGCCTGCAGAACTTCCTGCGTATCCGACGTGCGCGCGGGTCGCTCGCACTGCTCGTCATCCTCTTTGCGGTCAGTCTCATTGCCGAATTGCTGTGCAACAGCCGGCCGCTCTATTTGCGGGTCAACGGTAAAACCTTTTTTCCTTTCATCCAGAACCTGACGCAGCAGGACGTGTTGGGCCATGACGCTGACGCCACCCGCATCAACTATCACGCCTTCGCGGAAACGACCGCCTTCAAGTCAGATCCCCGCAACCGCGTTCTCTGGGCCCCCGTCCCCTACAGCCCCGGCGACGTGATTGATGCCGCCACATTGAAAGCCTACCGCACCGTGAAAATATCGGTGGTGCCCGAAGTCCACGCGGGCCGAATCAACCTGTTGCCGAACCACACGGTCATCCGCGCCGAAAGTTGCGGGGACTTTTTTCCGGGTGTTCCGGACGCCGAAGGCCAGAACCTCGACCGGCACTGGACACTGTCCTCTGACGTCAAGTCCGCGCTCGTCACCCGTTTCGCGGGGCACGCCGCACCCGCGCAGCGTTTCACGCTGACGCATGCGTCACGGCCTGATTTCAACGCCCAGGTGACCCTGCCTGCCGTAAAAGAGCAGACGTCCCTCCCCCTCTCCATACGCCTGATGTTCCGGCAAACCGAACCCGTCGACATGCCGCTCCAACTCCGTTTTCGCCGCGATGCGAGCGGCCGCGTTTTTCCCGTCGACAAACGACTCTGGCAAAAAGTACCGGCCGCGCATCAACCTGAACTCCTGAAACTCGCAACCGAAGCGTTTAAAGGGACCGCCCCTTCCGCGACGATCGCATGGAATGCGAGGCACGCCGCCGTTTCCTGCGCCCTCAACGAAATCGTTTGGCCTTATCCGCCGGTCCGGGGCCACTGGATGGGCATCGACGCCGCCGGGCGAGACGTGCTTTCGCGCGTACTCTACGGCATGCGCATCGCCCTGATCTTCGGCCTGCTGTTAGCCTTCTGGGCCATGTTCTTCGGTTTGGTCATCGGCGCGATACAAGGTTTCTTCGGCGGGTGGACCGACATCGCAGGCCAGCGTCTCACGGAAATCTGGAGTTCCCTGCCCTTCCTCTACGTCATGATTTTTATCGGTTCGGCGCTCGGGCGAAGTTTCCTGATCCTACTCGTGTGTTACAGCCTTTTTAACTGGATCGGCATTTCCTATTACATGCGCGCTGAGTTTCTGCGCCTGCGCACTCTCACCTTCGTCGAAGCCGCGCGTTGTCAGGGTCTTTCTTCCGCACGGATCATCTTCAGCCATATTCTGCCCAACGCGCTGACGCCACTCATCACCCTCTTTCCTTTCAGTCTCATCGGTGCGATCGGATCGCTCGCGGCGCTCGATTTCCTCGGGTTTGGCCTGCCGCCGCTCACGCCAAGCTGGGGCGAGTTGCTCCAGCAGGCGCAACAGTTCCGTTGGGCTTGGTGGCTGATTCTCTTTCCCTCCCTCGCGCTTTTTACGGTCATGCTGCTAACCACTTTGATCGGCGAGGATCTGCGCGACGCTTTCGATCCGCGCCAGCGGAGTAAAATGGAATGACACATACCGGCAAAACCCCCAACGCTTAACCGTTTTACACGACACCCGAATGTTCAGCGTTCACCGTTGAAAGTTCTTATGCTTTTGGAAATCACCGATCTCCACATTCAATTCGAATCCGAAGGGCGTATAACCCGCGCCGTCGAAGGCGTTTCCCTCTCGCTCGACCGAGGGCAGGTCCTCGGTCTCGTGGGCGAATCCGGCTGCGGCAAGTCCGCCACAGCCATGAGCATCCCACGCCTCCTGCCCATGCCGCCCGCACGCATCACAGATGGGCGCATCCGCTTCGACGGGCAAGATCTCATCACTTTACCGCTGCCTGAACTGCGCCGGCTCCGCGGCGCGAAAATCGGCGTCATCTTTCAGGACGCCATGACCTCGCTGTCGCCCCTGCA
>CAZTDL010000444.1:0-4174 GCA_964612775.1 uncultured Lentisphaeraceae bacterium | reverse complement strand
TGGCAACCGGCGGCGGCGCAGGGCTAACGTTCAACAACAACGGCAGCGATGCGAGACTGATACAGACCAACAACACCTCGGCGACCGACATCCTTTCCGTTCCCATTTTTCTTGCGGACAACCTGATCATCACAAACAGGGCAACCCTGACGTTCTCGGGCGGCATCGGCGGTTCAGGGAAGAGCATCACCAAGACCGGTCCGGGCACACTGGTACTCTCCGGAGCGAACACCTACGGCGGCACAACCACGATCACGGGCGGCGGCACGCTGCAACTCAATGCGGCCGACACGTTGCCGACCACCGGTGCCCTCGTCCTCGGCGGCACCAACAGCTTTGGGAACCTCAACCTCGGAAGCTTCAGCCAAACGCTTGCCGGTCTCACCGCTCTCAGCACGATTTCGTCCGTCAACGCCATCACCATCTCCTCCGGCCAGACACTAGCGATCAACGGAACAAACGGCATCCTCCTCGGTTTGGACGCGGGATTCACCAGTTCCACGCAGGTCAAGATGCAGGGCGGAGGGGCCTTGGTGGTGACCAATGCCTCGGCAATGGTCACCGTCGGCAAGTCCCAGATGAACCAAAACGGGGGCTATTATAATAATGGGGTGCTCGACCTCGCCGGGCTTTCCGGTGTGACGTTCGGCAGCGGCGTCACTCCGATCAATGAGTTGCGCGTGGGTTACGGCACCCTCTGTAACGGCACGCTGACGCTTTCCAACACCAACAACCTGATCACCGCTTCGATCCTGCAAATCGGCCATTCAAAAGATAACAACGGCGGTTCAGGAACCGTCATTCTCGGCACGGGCATCAACAATCTGGCGGTGAATACGGTTAATATCGGCTGCTCAAAAATTACCGGATACCTCAAATTTTCCTCACAATCCGCCGGGAGTCCGGGCACCGTGACCATTGGCGGCAAGACCGGAGCGGCCACCGATTTTCTCATCGGCGGAAAAACGGGCACAGGCACCGGTGCCACGCCGGTCGGGACCCTCGACCTGCGCGGGCATGTCGCGAGTGTCCATGCGGGTACGGTGACGCTCGGCAAAGAGGACGGGATAACCGCCAGCGGAGCCACAGGATACCTTTACTTCGACAGCGGCACCTTTACCGTGACCAACCTTGTTCTGGCGCCCAAAAGCGGCACAAGCACGGGAAAGGCCCTGGCCACGCTAACCGTCAGCGGCGGCGAATTCATCGTGTCCGCCAACGGGGCTTTTTCGCTCGCCTCTCAAATCGGCGCGGGCTCCGCCTATGCGACCAACAACCTTTTCGGCGGCATCTTTCGTTCCTTCGCCGACATCCTCACCGGCCCCGGCAACTGCACGGGCACCATCAACCTCGACGGCGGCACGCTGGACATGACCGGCCACGCAATCGGCTCAGGCGCTCAGACGGTCACCGTATTTACCGCCAAGTCCGGCACGCTGATGAACCTTGGCGAATTCAACAACGGTGCGCCGCTGGTCAAATCGGGCAACGGCACGCTGAGCCTCGCGGGCACCAACACGTACACGGGGGCAACCGTGGTCTCAGGCGGCACCCTCGTCTTGGGAGAGGGCTGCCAGCTGGGCGGCGGTCTTTACGCAGCCGACATCACTAACAACGCCGCGATTGTTTTCGACAACAGCGCCGATCAGAAGTTCAGCGGTATCATCAGCGGCAGCGGTACGTTGACGAAATCGGGCAGCGGCACCCTGACGTTCGATGGAACAAACACCTATACAGGGGCCACCACGGTATCGGCCGGGCTGCTGGCCGGCGTGACGGGCGGCACGCTCGACAACAGCGACGTGAGCGTGGAGACGGGGGCAATCCTGGGCGTGAAGGTTCGCACGGCTGATGGGGTGTGGAGCTGTAAATCCCTAACCCTCGGCAACGGATCCGCAATGATCGGATTCCATTTCTACGGCACAACGCCCAGCACCGTGACGGCACCGCTGCAGATCAATGGCGACCTCGTCAACAACGGCATACTGAACGTCACGGTGGGCGGCGTAAACGCCGCAGTCGGGACCTATCCGCTCATCCGCTACAGCGGCTCACTGACGGCAGGAACGCTGGGAACCGTGTCGTTGCCCAACGGCGGCGTCGGCACGCTCGTCAACAACGCGGGCAACAACACCGTCGATCTGTCTGTCACCGTGGCCGGCACCCCGTTGGTCTGGAACGGCGGTTCCGGCGACTGGGATATCGGCACGACGGCCAACTGGGCAGGCGGATTGACTTATCAGGAAGGGGATATTGTGCTGTTCGACGACTCTTCCAGCGGCACGGCACCTTTCACCGTGAACCTGACCGCCAACGTGGCTCCATACGGCGTGACGATCGACAACCCGACCAAAGATTACATCCTCGCAGGGACAGGCGTCATCACGGGCGAATCCTCCTTGACGAAACGCGGCGCCGCGACGCTGACACTCGCGGGCGCCAACACCTACAGCGGAGGCACAACGCTCGAGTCCGGCGGAGGAACCTTGGAGACGGCCATCAGCCATGCGACGTGTGGCCTCGGTTCCGGCCCTGTTCTGGTCGGAACCGGCGCCACGGTACATCTCGATAACGAAAACACCGACAGTACCGCCGTGTTGAAGGCAAACACCTTTGCCGGAGACGGTTCTCTCACGCTGAATTTCGCGGCCGAATCCACGGCTCGCAGCACGGCGCTTTCCGGTCTCGCCGGTTTTTCCGGTACCGTTGAGCTAACGAGCGCGGGGCCGACTGGTGACAAGTTAGACGCCGGCGGCGTGGCTGCGCCGAACGCCTCCATGCGGATCCACAGCGGCAACACGCTTTATGTCGGCAACTCTTCGGCCAGCTTCGGCGCGATCGCCGTCCAAGGCGGGGGCAACGCGGAGGAGCGAGGCGCCATCCGCCTCGGATTTGGCAGCGTCACGCTTGCGGGGCCCGTGACACTGCTCGGCGACACCACGGTCGACAGCGATTCGACTGCCGCAACCCTTGCCGGCTCCATCACCGGCACGGCGGTGACCGGCGGAACCAACATGCTGACGCTTGGGTCATCCTCTTCGTCGGTCGGATGCATTCTCAGCGGCGCAATCAGCGACGGACCCAACGGCGGCCATATCGCTCTGGAACAAACGAAAGGCACGCTGACCCTTTCCGGCGCGAACACGTACAACGGTTTGACAACAGTCAAAGGAAACAGCACGTTGAAGCTCGGCGCGACCGACACATTGCCGGTCACCGGTACCGTTGTCCTCGGCGACACCAATAGCGTGGGCAACCTGAATCTCGCAACCTTCCGCCAGACGCTTGCCGGCCTCACGGCTCTCAGCACGGATTCGTCTATCAACAACATCACCGTCGCCCCCGGGCAGTCACTGGTTATCCGAGGCGACACCGGCCTTTTTGTCGGCACAGACGTGGGAGGCAACAGCACGACGCAGATCAAAATGTCGGGAGGCGGCGCCTTGATCGTCACCAACGGCTCCGCAAACGTTACCGTTGGGAAAGGCCAATCGGATGAGGCCGGCACCGGCACAGGTTCGCTCGACCTCTCAGGGCTCTCCGGTGTGACATTGGGCAGCAACGTCACACCGCTCAATGAAATCCGCATCTCGTATGGACAAATGTGTTCCGGTACGCTCACGCTCTCCGACACCAGCAACCTGCTCACGGTCACCACCCTGCAGGTCGGAAACTCTCAGGCCCGGAATGCGGGGTCGGGCACGCTGATTCTTGGCATGGGCGACAACCGCGTCGCGGCGGATACTGTCAACATCGGCGTTTATAAGGCCGCCGGCACAATGAAATTCGCCTCGCAGGCGGCCGGCAGCCCCGGTACCGTGACGATCGGCGGCAGAACCGCAGGCGCCGCTGATTTCGTGATCGGCAGCAAGTTTGCCATGTCGTCCTCCGCCACACCGAACGGCACGCTGGACCTGCGCGGCCATGTCGCCAACATCACCGCAGGCACGGTGACGATCGGCAGAGAAGACAACATGGGCACGATGCCCTTTCTTGGCGGAGCCGCAGGCTCGCTTTTCTTCGATAGCGGCACCTTCAGCGTCACCAATCTCGTCATGGCGTACAAGTCGGGTGTCAATTCCGGCTCGCAGGCCAAGGCTTCCGCCTCGCTGACGATCGGCGGAGGCGTGTTCACCGTGACCGGGCCCGACGCGTTCACTTTCGGGTTCCAAAG
>CAZTDL010000443.1:0-4182 GCA_964612775.1 uncultured Lentisphaeraceae bacterium | reverse complement strand
CTGGAGAAGATGTCGCCGATCTGGGACGCGATGACCAGGTTTGGCGTCAACACGGCCGAATGGCATCCGTATTGGGAAGCGAAGCCTACGACAACCGTGCAGCCGGACTCAGTGAAGGTCAGCCTGTATGCGCACTCCGACACCGTGCTGAAAAAGGGGCGCGTGTTGCTGGTCGTTTCCAATCTCTCGCCCGAAAAATCTGTGATTGCCGATGTGACGGTTGATTTTACCCGGCTTGATGTGACAGTTAAAACGATGTCAGACGCGTTAACCCAAGAAAAACTCACGTTCGGTGGCGGGCGGCTGACGGTTCCGCTCGCGCCGATGCGCATGCGGCTGTTATGGGGCGAATAAGGCCTTTTTTTAAAAGCAAGAATAGTCGCGACCATCTATGTGCAAAGCAGTTTTTGCCGTTTGCCATCATTTTGCTCCTGTTTGACGCGTCGTTTTATCCTGTGGCCGCGTTTTTGCTTTTTCCGACGGAAAGGATACAAACGTCGGAGATAGGATTCAGAAGCATGTGATAGAGTTGCAATTTTGCAACTCTATACCTGATATAAAAGTGCGTTTACGCAACCCTTCCTGGATGTCCGTCCGTTTTTCTGAAGTGTAACATCTTCATCTGCAATGTATTGCGCCTGACGATTCACGGCGTTCGGGTTTGGCACGCCATGTGCGATTCGATTAATTGTGAAAACGGCATTCACAGTTTGGGCTGGTCGTCTTGCGCCTGTATTCGATACCGCGCGGAAAGTATGTCTGGTTGAATCGATGGACGGGCGCATCGTATCAGAAAAAACACTGGCGTTACCGGCACCGGCGATTATATGGCTTCGTGAGCGGCATGTGGACACAGTGGTCTGTGGTGCGATCTCTCGTCCATTGCAAACGCAACTTACGGTCGCGGGCATTACCGTTGTTCCGTTTGTGGCGGGCGATCTGCGCCAGGTTATTCAGGCGTCATTCGCGGGCACTCTCTCTGGCAAGGCGTTTACGATGCCGGGCTGTTGCAGGCGGCGAATGTGTCGGACGGGTTGCATGCGTGTGTTTTAGGCGGGGGTGCGCTTTTAGGGAGACAATTCGGGACAACTCATGTGCCTGAGAGACACTCCCGCCTTTTATTGTGTTTGGGAAAAAGGAAAAATGAAATGAAGGTCGCATTTTCAACATCGGGGACCGATCTCAATGCCCCTCTGGATAACCGCTTCGGGCGGGCCGCGAAGTTTCTGGTTTACGATACGGAAACGGCGACGTTCGCGCTGGTGGACAACAAACAGAACCTGAACGCGGCGCAGGGCGCGGGTATCCAGTCCGCGCAGAACGTGACCGCCAGCGGAGCGCAGGCGCTGGTTTCCGGCCACTGCGGTCCCAAGGCCTTCCGCGTGCTGACAGCCGCCGGCATCGCGATCTATTCGTCGGTAGCGCCGACGGTCGCCGAGGCGCTTGAGTTGTATCGAGAAGGCAAGCTGAAGGAAAGCGAGCAGGCGGACGTGGAAGGGCACTGGCTGTAAAAATGGAAACCGGACTCGATTGCATTCCCTGTCTGTTCCGCCAAACGTTGGACGCCGTGCGACGCGTGTCTGCGGATCCCGTCTTGTGCGAGCGGGTCGTTCGCGAAGTCGCGGGATGGGTGCATGCCGCCGATCTGCGCGAGTCGCCGCCGCTGATGGCCGCGCGGGTGCATCGATTCCTTCGTGAAAGCACCGGCATAGCCGATCCATACGCGGCGGCAAAAATGAGGGATAACGAGTTGGCGCTTGGTCTGTTGCCGGAATTGCGGGAACGGCTGGCTTCGGCGTCCGATCCGTTTGCGTTGGCGGTAAGGCTGGCCATTGCTGGTAATCTGATCGACCTCGGACCGAAGAGCGACCTCAGCGTCGAGGACGTTCTTTGCGGTGTGCGCGGTTGCGAAGAGGCACCCTTTTCGGGCGATGTGGCATCCCTGAAAGGTGCGGCCGCTGGAGCAAGGAAGATTCTGTATCTGGCTGACAATGCGGGCGAGATCGTTTTAGACCGGTTGCTGATCGAAGAGCTGGGCCCGGATCGTGTGACGGTGGCGGTACGTGGCGCACCGACGATCAACGATGCTACGCTTAAGGACGCGCGCGCGGCCGGACTGTGCGACTTCGTGCATGTGATTGACAACGGGTCTGATGTGCCGGGAACTTTGATTGACACCTGCGGCTCAGATTTCCAAGCGCGATTTGCGCAGGCGGATTTGGTGATCGCCAAGGGCCAGGGCAATTTTGAGACGCTGAGCGATGTGTCCCGCGACATCTGTTTTTTGTTTAAAGTCAAGTGCTCTGTGATTGCCTCAAAGGTCGGTCTTCCGTTAGGCACGCAGGCGTTAGTGTGGTCTCGCGGCCGAAAGATAACGGCGGGTGAAACATGATTATCGCGGTGGCTTCTGGCAAAGGCGGGACCGGCAAGACGACGGTCGCGGCAAATCTGGCTCGTGTATGCGGTGCGGATATACGCCTGTTGGACTGTGATGTGGAGGAACCTAACGCGCACGTGTTTTTCAAAGGCGAGCCTTGCGGTGAGCCTGAAATCGTTACGATCTTCGTGCCGGAGGTGAATGCTGCGGTATGCGACGGATGCGGCGAATGCAGCCGTTTTTGCATGTACAAAGCTTTGGTCGTACTCAACAAACGAGTACTTGTTTTTCCAGAGATGTGCCATCGTTGCGGCGGTTGCATGAGAGTCTGCCCGAAAGGCGCAATCAGCGAGGTTCCCAGCCGCATCGGCGTGGTGGAAACTCTGAAGACGGGGCTGATTACGCTGATTCAGGGGCGGCTCGATGTGGGCGTGGCTATGGCGCCGCCGCTCGTCCGCGCGGTGAAGGCCCATATCCTGAAAGAGGGCCATGTCATAATGGATGCGCCTCCCGGCACCTCGTGTCCTGTGATTGCCACGTTACGAGAGAGTGACTATGTTGTTTTGGTGACCGAACCCACGCCGTTCGGGTTAAACGATTTGAAACTGGCTGTGTCGATGGTGCGCGAGTTGCGTTTGCCGTTCGGTGTGGTGATCAATCGTGCCGGCAGTGGTGACGACCGTGTGACAGCGTATTGCGGCGAGGAGTGGATTTCCGTTTTAGCGCAAATACCCGATGATCGACGAGTTGCGGAGGCGTACTCGTGCGGTGAACTGGCTGTCGATGTTCTTCCTGACTACCAGCCGCTTTTTAAATCGCTGTGGCTAAAAATCAGAGGGCTCGCATGATCCAAGAACTGGTGATCGTCAGCGGCAAGGGAGGCACGGGAAAGACGAGTATCGCCGCGTCTTTTGCCGTATTGGCCGCAGGGCATGCGGTTGTTGCGGACTGCGATGTGGACGCGGCGGATCTGCATCTGATTCTTGTCCCCAAAATTATCGAGAGCGTGGATTTTAAGTGCGGGCATGAGGCGTTGATCCAGCGTGAAAAGTGCACAGGGTGCGGCTTGTGCGCCGAACTTTGCCGTTTTGACGCGGTGAAACGAGTGTTCAGCACCCGCTGCCGGGTCGATCCATCGGCATGCGAGGGATGTGGCGTATGCGTGCGGTTTTGTCCGGCAGGCGCGATCGCTTTCCCGGAACGGCTCTGTGGCGAATGGATGGTTTCTGAGACTCGGTGCGGGCCGATGATTCATGCGTGTTTGGGCGTAGCGGCAGAGAATTCCGGAAAGTTGGTCTCCATCGTGCGGCACGAGGCTCGGCGGATCGCAGACGAGAAAGGATTGTCTTTGATCATCACGGATGGGCCACCCGGAATAGGTTGTCCGGTGATTGCCTCAATTTCGGGGGCTTCGCAGGTGTTAGCGGTGACCGAACCGACGCTTTCGGGTATGCACGATTTGGAGCGAGTGTTGAAGTTGGCGCATTTTTTTGTGATTCCGGCTTGTGTTTGCGTGAATAAATGGGACATCAATCCGAGGATGACGGAACGGATTGAGAAGATGGCCGTGGAATCGGGGGCTCGGATTGTCGGGCGTGTCCGGTATGACCATGAGGTGACGATGGCGCATATTCATGAAAAAACGGTTGTAGAGACTGATGCGCCTTCGGCAGAGGATATCAGAAAGGTATGGGAAAAAATCAGAGTGAATGATGACGTAATGAAAAGACAAAACGTTTAACGCTGAAGTTTCATTGAGGCAGAACGGAGAAAAACCATGAGTAACACAATCAAGATCGCGATCC
>CAZTDL010000442.1:0-4186 GCA_964612775.1 uncultured Lentisphaeraceae bacterium | reverse complement strand
CCACTCCAGAAAACACGAGTACTATACCAGTTCCCGAGAGATAGGATGCGCCCGGAAAAAAGGATGGCACGTCCCCTTACCAGTAAAAAGAACGCCGCGCCAGGCGACGATTCGGAGAGCCCCCTCTCTTTTCTTTAATTATCCCGCGATCTCGATTTTCGTCCTCCCGCATATTCTCGGTGATTCCGTCTGTGACGCCCTTAAAGATGAGGAAATATCTCATTGACTCTCCCCCCTGCGTTTCTTAAAGTTTCAGCCCGTCTACATCTTTGCTGTTGCACAGTCTTAAAACAGGGGTACGCGAGGTATCCGATTTTCTCGTTTTCGAAAACATGACCAAGCGATTCGGCGCGTTGACAGCCGTCGATAATGCGACCCTCAGCATACAGAAGGGCGAGTTCTTCTCGTTGCTTGGGCCGAGCGGATGCGGCAAAACCACGCTCTTGCGCATGTTGGGCGGATTCGAAGCACCGGACTCCGGACGCATTTATCTGGACGGACGAGATATCACCGACCTCCCGCCCAACCTGAGGCGCGTTCACACCATCTTCCAAAATTACGCTCTTTTCCCTAACATGACGGTATGGGATAACATTGCGTTCAGCCTTCGCGTGGCGCACTATCCCAAGACCGAAATCCGAAAAAACGTCGAAGGCATGCTCGAACTGATCAAAATGGCCGACCATGCCTACAAATATCCATCCCAAATCAGCGGAGGCCAGAAACAGCGCGTCGCCATCGCCCGCGCCCTCATCGACCGCCCGCAGGTCCTGCTTCTTGATGAGCCTCTTGCCGCACTTGACCTGAAACTCCGCCAGCACATGCTTCTGGAACTGGATATTATCCATGACCAAGTCGGGATTACGTTCGTTTACGTCACGCATGATCAAGGCGAGGCCATGAGCCTCAGCGACCGTATCGCGGTCATGAACCAAGGCCGCATCGAACAGATCGATCCTCCCGCTCAGATTTACGAGGCCCCCCCGCTCGGGTTTCGTGGCGGCCTTCATCGGCGACACCAATTTTTTCGAGGGTACGGTCACCGAGGTCGAAGGCGACTACTGCAAACTTGCGGTCGCCGGTTTCCGCGACATCCTCTGTTTCAACGACAAAAACATCAGCGCGGGCAGTCTGGTTCACCTCAGCGTACGTCCGGAAAAGATCCGCGTCACATCCACGCCGCCGCCACCCGAAAAAGGTTCCCGCATCAACGTTTTCCGCTGTAAAGTAACCGATATCGTCTATCAGGGAACGTATACGAAATACTGGCTCGCAGCCGATTCTCACCGTGTCTCGGCCATCAAACCGCATAGCCGTTTTCTGCTCGATCAAGCGCCGATCACATGGGGCGACGATGTGTATTGCTGGTGGCACCCGGACGACGGCTACATGCTGGAACAATTCACCTCGGCCGATGCCGATCTCGTCCAGATGCCCCCGGCCGGTTACTCCTTACCTAAACCCGTAGTCGCGCCCGATGCGTAATGGGAGAGAACTCGTCCATGTCGATACGGAAAAGACGCTGGACAGAATGGGCCATATCGGCACCCTCGGTACTCTGGCTCACGATCTTTTTCGTGGTCCCGACGCTGTTGGTGGTGGCCATCTCATTCCACTCGGCCGCGCCGGACGGCGGCATCGGCAGGGAGTGGACCTTTGACACGTGGCGTCATATCTCAAACCCCAACTATCCTTCGATCATCTGGCGCACGCTCTGGATCAGCGCGGCGACCACGCTCGGCTGTGTGGTGCTCGCCCTCCCTTGCGCATTCGCCATCGCCCGCATGCAGAAAAAATGGCGGAGCATTATGGCCGGGCTCATCATGCTACCCTTCTGGACAAGTTTCGTCGTACGGGTCTTCGCCTGGCGTCTGCTGCTGCACCCGGAAGGCTTTCTGAAGCACATCCTGATGAGCCTCGGACTGGCCGAGGCCAACTCGCAGCTGCTCTACAATTCGGGTGCCATTCTGCTGGTCAGCATCTATTCCTTTCTTCCGTTCGCGATCATGCCGATTTACGCGGCCGCGGAAAAATTCGATTTCTCGCTGCTGGAGGCCGCACGCGACCTCGGCGCGCGCAG
The DNA here is from genome assembly GCA_964612775.1 of uncultured Lentisphaeraceae bacterium. Taxonomy (GTDB): domain Bacteria; phylum Verrucomicrobiota; class Kiritimatiellia; order RFP12; family UBA1067; genus DAOPZC01. The sequence continues at coordinate 2,106 of CAZTDL010000442.1, read as the reverse complement.
CCTTCTGGCCTTCCGGAAAATATTCATCCCCGGCATTCGGCGCGGCCTGATTTCAGCCACGCTCATGGTTTTCATCCCTTCGGTCGGTTCGTACGTGATCCCCGACCTCGTGGGCGGCAAGAACAGTGAGCTGATCGGCAATAAAATTTATCAGCGCACATTTCCGGACCGCAATTTGCCGCATGCGAGCGCCCTGTCGGCGATCATGGCGGTCGGCGTACTCATGCCGCTCGGATTACTCGCTTGGTTCCTGAAACGCCAAGACCGCAGGGAAGCGCTCCGTCAAGCGGAAGTCAACGGCTTAAAACAACGGGGAGGTGCGGCATGAAGCGCAACCCTTTCCCCCTGATCGTGTTGGCGCTCGTGCTGACTTTCCTCTATCTGCCGATCATCGTCCTGACCGCCAACTCATTCAACCTCTCGCGTTTCGGCGGCACTTGGGAGGGTTTCACGCTCAAATGGTACTTGCAGCTCCTCAACGATAGCCAGGTTTGGCTTGCCCTCTGCAACAGTCTGCTGATCGCCACCGGCGCCACGCTCGCCTCCTGTTTGCTGGGAACCACCGCCGCGCTCGCCCTGCACCGCTGGAACACCCGTCTTCAGACCCTCCACTATGGCTTGATCTACACCCCTCTCGTCGTCCCCGAGATTCTCATGGGTATCAGCTTGTTACTCACCTTCACGGCCGTCGGCATGAACTGTGGTCTCCACACCATCCTGTTGGCCCACACCACGTTCTGCATGAGCTACGTCACAATGACCGTACTCGCGCGCCTGCAGGATTTCGACGACAGCCTGATCGAGGCCGCCCGCGACCTCGGAGCCAACGCGTGGATCTCGTTCATCAAAGTCCAGTTGCCGCTGCTGCTTCCAGGCATCATTTCCGGCGGACTGTTGGCGTTCACGCTCTCGATCGACGATTTCGTGATCACCTTCTTTGTTGCCGGCCCCGGATCCAGCACGTTGCCGCTCAAGATCTACAGCATGATCAAGCACAGCCCTAAACTGCCGATGATCAACTGCCTGTCGACCGTCACGCTGACGCTCACCTTCTTGCTTGTGCTCGCCAGCCGTACCCTGCAAAATCTGAAACAACTCAAAGCCCACAACGGGCATAAGAACGGAGTATCCACATGAATGCTACCCGACTGTTTGCATCACTTGCCATTGCCGCCGCAGCCCTCACCGGCTGTGGCCCCAAAAAGCCGACGCTGCATCTCTACACCTGGTCGGATTATATCGACCCGGAACTCGTCACCGCCTTCGAACAGGCCAACAACTGCCGCGTCAAGATCGACACCTTCGACTCAAACGAAACGATGTATGCGAAGGTCCAGGCGGGGAGCGGCGGTTACGACATCATCTTCCCCAGTTCGCACCAGATCAGCCTCTTGGCGCAGAACGGCATGCTCCAGCCGCTTGATAAAAGCAAGCTGCCCAACGTGACCGCAAACTTCGCGGAATCATACAAAAGCGTGATTCTTAATCCGGAGATGACGTACAACGTGCCGTATGCCGTCACCTTCACCGGCATCGCCTACCGCAAGGACAAGATCGGTGATACGCCGATCGATTCATGGACCTGCCTAGACTCACCGGCATTCAAGGGCAGAATCTCACTGCTCAACGATTTTCGCGAAACCATCGGCGCAGCGCTCAAGTCACTTGGATACAGCCTGAACTCAACGGATCCTGAAGAACTGAAGAAGGCCTGCGATGTGGTTTTGCGTTGGAAGAAGAACATTGCCAAATTCGATAATGAGCAGTACAAGACCGGCATCGCGAGCGGCGAGTTCGTGCTGGGGCATGGTTACAACGGCGACATCGCTCAGGTCATGCTGGATGACCCCGAGAACATCGGGTTCGCCTTCCCCAAAGAGGGATTCACGGCGGCCTGCGACGAGATGGTGATCCCCAAAACCGCCAAAGAAGTGGCGCTGGCCCACACGTTCATCAACTTCCTCTACGATCCGGACAACGCCTGCAAGAGCATCCAGTACATCTGCGCGCTCATGCCCAACACGCAGGCGATCGCCAAGCTGCCACAGGCGTACCGGAACAATCCCGCCATTCTGCCCCCCCCGAGGTGCTCTCGAAAGCGGAGGT
>CAZTDL010000441.1:0-4187 GCA_964612775.1 uncultured Lentisphaeraceae bacterium | reverse complement strand
CCGGCGGGCCTCAGCCTGCCGGAACGTCGTGCCGGACGGGGTCATCAGGATCACCCTCGCCTCGGGCGTACGAACAGCCTCGATCGCCTCGAACCACAGCTCCGGCTTCATAATCATGCCGGGGCCGCCTCCGTACGGACGGTCGTCCGCGGTGCGCCGGGCGTCATGCGCGAAATCCCGCAAATCCACCGTACGGAAAACCACCGATCCCTGCCGCGCCGCCCGTCCCAACATGCTTTCCTCAAGGAAACCCTTGAGCATGCCCGGGAACACGGTCAGCACATCGATCTGCAAGGGACCGCCCATACCGAACGCCCAACGTTGTTACGCGGTTACCGGAGCGGCCTTTTTCGTCTTGCGCACCATGCTCGCCACGGTATCGCTCAACTGGGCGCCCTTGGACTGCCAATAAGCAACACGATCCATATCCAGCTTGAAGTTCTCACCCTCACGCTTGGGATCATACCATCCCAGGATCTCTAAAAATTTGCCGTCGCGAGGCGAACGCTCATCGGTTGCCACCACACGAAACGACGCTGCATTGTTGCAGCCAGTTCTGCGAAGTCTGATTTTGACCATTTTCTCCTCCGTGAAACGTGATACATTACCTACATTGCGCCCCGCGATGCAAGCGGGATTTTCAGTCGGTCTGTTTTTTAACACGCTTTACGCTTTTGGTTGTTTTCCTCACGGTTTTCTTTTTCGGCGCTTTTTCCGCCTCGGCAGGCGCCGTCGCGGCCCTGTCCGCCTTCTCGTCCGGAGCCGGCGTGCGCAACGGCAATTCGTCCCGCATCCGGAACGAGAGCCGCTGCTTGTCCTCCGCCAACCCCGTCTCGATCACGCCTTGGGTCAGCACGCCCCGCAGCAGCTCTTCGGCAAGCGTATCCTCCAAGAAACGTTCCACCGTGCGCCGCAACGGACGCGCGCCCGACGAAGGATCGTAACCCTTGCTCACCAGAAATTCGGTGGCGGCATCGTCCAACACCAACGTGATCGACTTGGCCGCCAAGCGTTCACGAACCTTGGCCAGCTCAAGGTCGAGAATCTTCACCACATCCGCTTTTTCCAGCTTCTTGAAAACGATGATGTCGTCAAAGCGATTGAGAAGCTCCGGCTTAAAGACCAATTTGGAGGCATTCATCATGCGGTCGCGCAGGCGCGCATAATCTTCGGCCTGCGTCTCGCGCGCAAAGCCAAGGCCATGCCCCTGTTTCTCATGATCGAAACTGAGATTGGACGTCAGGATCACCACCGTGTTGCGGAAGTCGACCTGCCGCCCCAGACTGTCTGTGAGCCGCCCCTCTTCCAAGATCTGAAGCAGCATGTTCATCACGTCCGGATGCGCCTTCTCAACCTCATCGAACAGCACCACGCTGTAGGGACGACGCCGCACGCGCTCCGTAAGCTGACCGCCCTCTTCATGTCCGACATAACCGGGCGGCGAACCGATCAGGCGCGACACCGTGAACTTCTCCATGTACTCCGACATGTCGATCTGGATCAGCGCCTTGTCATCGCCAAACATCTTTTCCGCCAAGGCCTTGGCCAGCAGCGTCTTGCCCACGCCCGTCGGGCCCAGAAAGATGAACGACCCGATCGGACGCTTGGGGTCCTTGAGATCCGCGCGGGAACGCCGCAACGCGCGCGCCACCGCCTGAATGGCCGGCGTCTGCCCCACCACCGCCTGCTGCAGATCCTGTTCGATGGAAAGCATCCGAGCCAGCTCGGTCTGACTCATGCGTTTAATGGGAACGCCCGTGATGTGCGCCACCGTCTCGGTCACATCGTCCGCCGTCACCGGCAGAGACTTCTCGGCGTGCTCCGCCTTCCAGGTCGTCACGATGGACTCAAGTTCCTGCTTGGCCTTACGCTCCTCGTCGCGCAAGGCGGCCGCCTCCTCGAAATGCTGATTCCGGATCGCGAGGTCCTTCCGCTGGCCGATCTCGCGGATGCGCTGTTCGTGTTCGCGCAAATCCAGCGGACGGGCCGAAGCCCGCATCCGCACCCGCGCGCCGGATTCGTCGATCGCGTCGATCGCCTTATCCGGCAGCTGCCGCCCCGGCTGGTAACGCGACGTCAGCTTCGCGGCCACCTCAAGCGCCGCCGCCTCGTACAACACGTTATGATGCGCCTCATACCGCGGCGCGATGCCTTTCAGGATCGCGATCGTCTCTTCGACCGTCGGCTCGTCAACCCGAACCGTCTGAAAACGCCGCTCAAGCGCCGCGTCCTTCTCGATGGATTTACGGTACTCGTTCAGCGTCGTCGCGCCGATGCACTGCAATTCGCCGCGCGCCAACGCGGGCTTGATGATGTTGGCCGCATCCATCGCGCCCTCCGCCCCGCCGGCCCCCACGATGGTATGCAGCTCGTCGAAAAAGATCACGACGTTCTTCTCGCGCCGAATCTCGTCCACGACGGCTTTGAGCCGTTCCTCAAACTGGCCGCGATATTTGGTGCCGGCCACCAGCAACGCCATGTCCAGAGCGATCACACGCTTGTCGCGCATGCGCTCAGGCACATCGCCCGCAATGATCGCCTGCGCCAGCCCCTCGACCACCGCCGTCTTCGCGACGCCCGCCTCGCCCAACAGCGCGGCGTTGTTTTTCGAACGGCGGCAGAGAATCTGGATCACGCGTTCCAACTCGTTCTGACGGCCGACGACCGGATCCAACTCGCCCTTCTTGGCAAGCTCCGTCAGATCGCGTCCGAACGCGTTCAACGCGGGCGTCTTTCCCCCCCGGTCTTTCTTCCCCGACTCGACGCGCGATAACGGCTGAGGCCCCTCCGAATCGGACGGCTCGTTCGCTTCCTGGGCGGCCTCTTCGTCGGAAGCCTGTCCGAAGGCGTCGGGGGCCTCCTCATCCATCTCTTCGAGACATCTGCGGATACCGTCGAGCACCTCTTCCAACCGCACGTTGAGGGACTGCAAGACTTGAGCGGCCACGCCTTCGCCCTCGCGCAGCAGCGCCCAGAGCAAATGTTCCGTTCCGGCCATCTGCTGCTGCATCGCGCGCGCCTCAGAGACCGCCAGCTGAAGCACCTTCTTGGTGCGCGGCGTATACGGAAGCTCGCCCTTGCTCTTGGTCTCGCCGCCGAAGCCGACCATGCGTTCCACCGCGATGCGCACGTCATCGAGCGAAACGCCCATCTCTTCGAGCACCTCAACCGCCACGCCTTCGCCCAACGCCACAAGGCCCAACAACAGATGCTCCGTGCCAATATACGGATGGTTGAAACGTTCCGCCTCGCGGGTCGCCAACTGAATCGCACGCTGCGCACGCGCCGTGAAAATTCCAAATCCGTTCATAGTCTAAACCCTCACTTCAAAAAACCGACCGGGACACGCGGAATTCGGGCATCCGGAAAAGGGACCGTTGATCGCCCGGCCCGACAAATCCAGCATTCCCAATCCCGACCGCCCCTTGCATTCAGCACTTCAACTTCACATTCGCGACCTTGCGGCTCAAAAACTCCGCCCGCATCTCGTCGCGCTCGTCAGAGGTCATCGCGGTCCCCATACCCTTCTGCAAATGTCCCGGCTGCATCAGAAGGATCAGTTTATCCACATCCTGCACCTTCAGACGCGCACAAAGCCCTAAAGACGCCCCCAAACGCATCGCCGACAAAAATTCCAGCGCCTCAAAGGTCGCGAGCAGCCGCGCGTTCTGAAGCACACTCAGCGACCGCGCCAAACAGTCCACCAGCACCAGCGGCGACTCATGAATAAGCCGCACCCGCGCGTTATGCTCCTGTCGCACCACCTCCGCGCATATGCGCATCACGCGCTGCACGATCGCGGCCTCGTCCACCCCGAGGGTGTCCATATTCGAAATCTGAAAAATCTGTCCGGCGGCCTCAGAGCCCTCGCCGCCGATACCGCGCACCAGCAGTCGCATCCGCTCCAGGCCGCGAACCACCGGTTCGATCTCACCCAACAGCCGCAGGCCCAACAGATGCAGCATCGCACTCGCGCGCAACCCCGTGCCCACGTTGCTCGGGCACGCGGTCAAATACCCCAGATCAGGCGTCCACGCATAATCCAAATGACGTTCCAGACGCGTATCCAACGCATCCGCCGTCTGCCACGCCTTGCGCATGTCGAGACCGTCCGCAAAACCTTGGATGCGCAGATGATCCTCCTCGTTGATCATCACCGAGCAGGTCTGGTCCTTGTCGATGTAAAC
>CAZTDL010000440.1:0-4203 GCA_964612775.1 uncultured Lentisphaeraceae bacterium | reverse complement strand
GGCGGGTGTCACCTATTATGACGTGACGCTGGAAGACGTGACCGGCAAAGACCGCGCGGTGACGCTGGTGTATACCGTGCCGCAACCGGCAGGTGATTTGTTATGGTTCCATCATCCGCGCCGCATGATCGATTTGAACGGCGCTAAGGCCGAGGTCATGAACACGAGCCGTCATCCGGTGGGGGCCAACGGCTTGTTGTCGCGTTATCCGTTCGGCGCTGTGGCGACGGCGGGCAAAGGGTGCGCCATCGGCATCGACCCGGCAACGCCGCTCTATTTTCGTATGGGGTGCCAACCGCAGACGCGCGAATTGTTCATGGCGTGTGACATCGGTTTCGCGCCTGAGAAACCCAAGGCGAATTTTCGTTTCTGCGTCTTCGACTTCAACGAAAAAAATGGTTTTCGCGGTGCGCTGTCGCGATATTATGAGCTTTATCCTGATGCGTTCGGAACGCGTATCAGGCATCAGGGTCTCTGGATGCCCTTCGCGGCCATCAGCAAAGTCGAGGGCTATGAGGATTTCGGATTCAGGTTCAAGGAGGGGGACGGGGAGACCTCGTGGGACGACGCGCATGACATGTTGACTTTTCGTTATACGGAGCCCATGACTTGGTGGATGCCGCTTCATGGCGAAGGGCCTCGAACGCTGGCGCGAGGTGTTGCGGAGGCAAAACGTTTGGCGGTTTCCGGGAATAAGTCGGCGCGGGCTTGGGTGAGCAGCGCGTTTGAGGACGAGAAGGGATTGCCTCCTGGCCGCGTTCTGGATACGCCTTGGTGTAACGGCGTGGTCTGGAGTATGAACTGTGCGCCGGGCGTCGCGGGCGAGGTCACCGACTTTTCGAACAAATGGGGCAATGTCTATCTCGAGAGGCAGTACGGCGCATCGCGCAAGGCGACGTGCGACGGCGAATATATCGATTCTGCCGAGGCGTATGTGACGGAGGAACTGAATTACAGGCGCAGTCATTTTGCAGGGGCCGACCGCCCGCTTTGCTATTCGTTGGGCTCGCGTAACGTGGGTCTCTATAAAGGCATGATCGGTTTCGAGTATGTGCGGGCCCTCGCCAAGGATATGCATGCGCGCGACCGCTTCATGATGGCAAACAGCACGCCGATCAACTGGTGCTGGCTCGCGCCGCTTTTGGATGTGATGGGAACCGAGACCGACTGGAACCCTGGCGGCACGTGGCGTCCGATGCCGGATGAAGAGCTCCTGTACCGCCGCGCGCTGTGCAAGGGCAAACCCTATTGTTTTCTGATGAACACCGATTTTTCGAAGTTCACCTACACGTGTTCCGAGAAATTCATGAAGCGGGCGTTGGCTTATGGTATGTTTCCGGGCTATTTCAGCGCCGACGCCTCGACGGGGCATTACTTTACGCGTCCCGAGCTTTATAACCGGGATCGCCCGCTCTTCAAAAAGTATGTGCCGTTGTGCAAACTGGTGGCAGAAGCCGGATGGGAACCGCTTACGGGGGCGGTTTCGGAGCATGAGTCGGTTATCGTGGAACGGTTCGGCCGGCAACCGGGCGCGTGTTATCTGACGGTTTTCAATTTATCGGAGACCCGGCAAAAGACGGTCGTCACGCTGACCGCATTGGCGGTTCCCTGCACGTGTCGCGATCTCATAACCGGCGCGGTGATCGCATGGCGGGGAAAACAAACTGAGATCGAACTCGATGCGGGCGATGCGGGCGTGTTGGCGTTCGCTGGACCTTATACGAGGGACGTGCTTGATGCGGGGGACGGCCGAATTGCGCCGATCGCCAATTAGACGCCTGTCCGCATCGTTTGGACGTCTGTCGGGGCGGGCTGTGTCGATGACCTGTCAAAAAGCCGTCCCGGATTCAGCCTGTTGCACGGATCGAAACAGTGTTTCAAATGGCGCATGCCGTCGATTGCCTCGGTGCCGTACATGACTTCCAGTAACTCTTTCTTGAGACGCCCGACGCCGTGTTCCGCCGCGATGCTGCCCCCCCAGGCGACGACCTGTTCCGCCCATTTCCGGTAGAGGCGTTTTCCGATGGCGTACTCGTTCATGTCGCGAGGAATGATGTTCACATGGAGGTGATTGTTGCCGATGTGCCCGAAGATCACATGCTCAAGATTTGCGGCGGCAAGATCGGCGCGATAGAGCCGCATAACCTGCTCCAACTTGTCATCCGGCACCGAGAAATCGGTGCCCAGCTTGGTGATCGCGGGATCGTTTCGTTTACGTTCTGCGATGAGGAGATTGACTTGCTCCGGTACGGCGTGACGGAAGGTTTTCAGCTTCTCAAGCGTCGGCGCATCGAAAGCCACCCAGGTGTCATCGACGTGTCCGCCGCATGCCGAGAGCAGGTTGCACGTCATGTCGGCGGGCCCCGAATCGATCGTCGTTAATGCCCATTCGATATATAGGGCGACATTCCAATGTGTCTGGGGCGGCGGCAGCAGGAGACCCGTATGGACGGTGCTGCCCCGAATAAGCTGCAGCGAGCCCTGATCGAAGTATTCGATGGCCACAAGCGTATGCGGCCGTACGGAAAGGGCATTCGTGCGTAGCGCCTTTACGAATCTCAGCGCCTGCTCTTCAGTCCTGAAATAGCAGAGAATCCCCAGCGTTGAGGCCGGCTTCGGCAGGAGCCGCAGCTCAAGTTCCGCAATGATGCCGAGTGTGCCTTCGCTGCCGATGAAAAGGTCGAGCAAGTCCATGCCCGGCCGGATCTGATATCCGGCGGCGTTCTTGACCTGAGGCAGGGTGATGTTCGGCAGTTGGCCGATGATCGTTTGACCGCTTTCCGTTGTGAGCGAGAACCGGTTATGGATCGCGCAGGCTTGTCCGCGCCGCAGGCGGAGCGTGTCGCCATCCGCCAGTACGACGGTGATCGCCTCGATGTGATTGCGTGTGGCGCCGTAGGCGTAGGAACTGGCTCCTGAGGCGTTGCAGGCCGCCATGCCGCCGAGGCTGGCCGAGGCCTCTGTCGGATCGGGGGGGAACATGTAGCGGTTTCCTGCTGTGGTAGCTCGCCGGGTGGCGAGATGGCGACGGAGTACGGCGAGAGAGAGACCCGGTTGGACGCGAAGAAAAGCTTGGCCGTGTTCGCCGACGCGGAAATCAAGAATGTCCGCCATTTTCGTGAGACTGATGATTATGCCGTTTTCTGGGACGGCGCCGGCCGCAATGCCGGTACGCGAACCTTGGATCGTCAGCGGCTGATCGTTTGCGGCGACCTCCCGTACAGCGGCGGCCAGTTCGCTTACGGAGTGGGGAAACGCGATCGCTTCGGCGGTGCCGATTTTGCGTGATTCGTCGCGCAGAAAATCGGCCGGAACGGAAGTCGAAAACAGGGAAGAGGAAAACATGGAGAAAGCATAGCCAGATCAAACCGACAGAGGCAAGCCCAAAGCGATTGACTGCAAGCTGAGTTTACTTATACTTACACGATACGGATTAAAGGAGGCTTGATGCGTGAGAATCGGAGTCGGCGTTTTCTGAAGAACTTGATGAGCACGGTGGCCGGTGTTGCCGTTCTGTCTTCATTTTCCGCCTTGGCGGAAACGCATGCGCGTCGCCCAAACGTGATTTTCATTCTGGCGGACGATCTGGGTTACGGCGACTTGTCGTGTTACGGGCAGAAGAAATTCTCGACGCCCAACATTGATCGCCTGGCGGCCGAAGGCATGAAATTTACGCGCCACTATTGCGGGAGCACGGTCTGCGCGCCGTCGAGGTCGACCGTTATGACCGGTCAGCATACGGGACATACGCCGATTCGCGGCAACAAACAGGTCGGCGACGGACAGGCACCTTTGCCGCGAGGCACGGTGACATTGGCGGAATGTCTCAGGCAGGCGGGATACGCGACGGGATGTTTCGGTAAATGGGGTTTGGGTTTTCCGGGTTCGGAAGGCGATCCCGTGAATGTGGGTTTTGACACGTTTTTCGGATACAACTGTCAGGCCGAGGCGCATTCATATTATCCGGCAAGGCTGTGGCATGACCGTCAGGAGGTCAAGTTGGACGGCCAGACCTATTCACCTCCTCTGATTATGGACGCGGCTGTCAAATTTGTCCGGGCACACGCGGGGAAGATGCCGTTTTTCGTTTGGCTGACGGTGACGATCCCTCATGCGGCGATGTCGGTGCCCGAGGAGCTTCACGCGCCATTCAGAAAGCAGTTTCCGGAATTCGAGGGAACAAAAGCCCGCTACGACAAGACG
>CAZTDL010000439.1:0-4218 GCA_964612775.1 uncultured Lentisphaeraceae bacterium | reverse complement strand
TTCGAGAGGGAGAGGTCAAGAAAGGCGCGTTCACCAACAGCGTGATCTTTCCGGGCACCGTCCGGGACATCGCGGTTTTTATCCCGGCGCAGTACGACGGATCCAAACCCGCCTGTGTCTATGTTAAGACAGACGGGTATAATCCCAAAGAAAAGGCGCTTCTGGAGTCGCTGATTGCAACCCAAGAGATGCCTGTGACCATCGGCGTTTTCGTCAGACCCGGCGAATTGCCCGCGCCGATGAAGAACACGTCGGGACGCCGTAACCGCTGTTTTGAATACGACGGGATGGGGGACAACAACGTTCGCTTTCTTGTCGATGAACTGCTGCCGTATGTCGCGAAAGCGTATGGACTGAACCTGTCCACCAACGGCACTGACCGGTGTATCGCAGGCGGCAGCAGCGGCGGCATCGCGGCGTTCAACGCGGCTTGGGAGCGGCCCGACGCGTTCAGTCGCGTCTATGCCAACAGCGGCAGTTTTGTCGCGTTTCGCGGGGGACATGAGTTTCCCGCGATGGTCCGCAAGTTCGAGCCCAAACCCATTCGCGCGTATCTCACAACCGGCACGCGGGACATGGAGAACTGCGCCGGTGACTGGTTCCTGCTCGATCAGGAAATGGACAAAGCCCTGCGCTTCTCGGGCTACGACTATTTCTTTCGTATCATCAACGGCGGTCACGTTGCCGGGTACTACGACTATTATCGGGAGGCCATGAGCTTCCTGTGGAAAGACTGGCCCAAGCCGGTTCAGGCCGGACCGGGTGCGCCGCGCGTGCGCGACATCCTTCTTCCCGATGAGACGTGGCGCTTGGTCGCGCACGGCTATAAGGACGCGAAGGGTCCGTCGTGCAATGCTCGCGGCGAGGTGTTCTTTGCGGACACTCTGGGCAACAAGGTCTATCGCGTCGATCTCGATGGAAAGGCGGACGTGTTTCTTGACGATGCAGGACGGGCCGACAGCGTGTCTTTCGGTCCTCAAGGCCAGCTTTATGCGATTTCGCGCGCGACGGGAAGGATCATGAATTACGATGCGTCGGGTAAGGGCGTTCTCGTTGCGGATGGCCTCCCCGGACGCTTTGTTCTGGCAGAGCCCGGAGGCGGGCTGTATGTCACCGGCGCGGGCGCGGTCTGGTTTGTCAAAGACGGACGGAAAACGCAGGTTGATTCGGGTTTGAAATGCGCGACAGGACTTGCCTATCGTCCCGATCAATGGCTCTTGTCCGTCGCCGACGGACGTTCGAAATGGGTTTACAGTTATCAGATCAAGGCCGACCGCACGCTCGTGAACAAAGAACGGTTTTTCTGGCTCCATGTTCCGGACGGCGAGGACGATGCCGGCGCCGAATCTGTCTGCTATGCCAGAGAGGGCCAAATGTTTGTCGCGACGCGCTCGGGCATTCAGGTCTGTGCGGACGACGGGCCGACGCAGGTGATTTTGCCTCTGCTTGGTCGTCGCCGCGTGATCGGCGTTTGTCTCGGCGGACGCGACATGGACACGCTGTTCGCTTTCTGCGGGGATACGGTTTGGAAGCGCAGAGTGATCCCGCACGCTATGGGAACGTTTACGCCTTGGACACGCGTGCGTGGAAGCAAGCTGTAGATTGCCGCGGTGCCGTCTGAAGCGATTTTGTCCGCACGGCGACTGATTTTGAGATGAGGTAATGAGGGGTGTGTTTCTGATGCTTGATCTGATAGCGTTCGGGGAAATTTTATGGGATGTGATCGATGGCGAGGCGCATATCGGCGGCGCTCCCTTCAATCTGGCGGCACATGCGGTGCGATGCGGTCTGTCTGCGGGAACGGTGTCGTGCGTTGGCGACGATGAGTTGGGGAGAGCCGCTTTGGCTGAGATGGACCGTTTGGGAGTGGATCGCCGTTGGACGAAGACGGATGCGTGTCATCCGACGGGGACGGTCACCGTACGGCTTGCGGATGGGCAACCGAGCTATACGATCCACAACGACGTTGCGTGGGATTTCATCCGGCTTTCCGAAGAGGCGCTTCAGTCGTTGGCGGCGGAACGGCCCCGTGCTTTTTGTTTCGGCACGTTAGCGCAGCGGAACAAGGCGTCAAGGGACATGCTTTTCCGGTTGCTGGATCGGGTTGCGTTTGCGGAAGTCTTTTACGATGTGAATTTGAGGCAGACGTTTTGGTCCGGGGCGTTGATCGTGGCTGGGTTGTCGCACGCGACGCTGGTTAAAGTGAACGATGCTGAGGCGCGCGTGTTGGGTGCCCTCCTTTTTGATGGCGCCTGTGAGCCGGAGACGTTTGCCCGAGCGGTGCTGCATCGGTATCGTGCGCGGGCAGTTTTGGTGACTTTGGGTGCGGACGGGTGCTTGATATGCGAGCGAGACCGGAACACGGTACGGGTCCCCGGTGTCAAAATCGATGTGGCCGATGCGGTGGGTGCGGGCGATGCGTTCTCGGCGGCTTTTCTGTCGGCGTGGTTGGCGGGGGCGACCGCGACGGAGGCGGCCGTCGCCGGTAACCGTCGGGGGGCATGGGTGGCGTCGCAACGTGGTGCGGTGCCCGAGGAAAAACAGACAGACCTGCCCGCATAACGGAAGAGTAAGGTGAACAGCAGTCGTGTGTGACGGGGTGCGAAGACGGATACGAACCCCTGCACCGTCCGCTTAAATCGAGGGTCAAGCCGGAGGAAAAAACAGGCTGTGAGCCTCCGATGAATCGTCCGCAGAATCGTGCCCGTCGGCGCATTGACAGGACCGCAGCGACCTGTTATCTTTCGTTTCGTCATGTTTTCATCGTCGTGAGGCGCGTGCATGCAGCTGAACGGCATAACTTGAGGAGATAGAGTATGGCCAAGAGTCATGACGCAAAAAAAGAAGAGAAGAAAAAACCGACCTTGTCGCTGAAGGAAAAACGCCAGGCGAAAAAAGCCAAAAAAGCGGCTCAATAAGGTTCTCAAAAACGCCCGTCCGCCTCTTCCGGCTGGCGGGCGTTTCAGTTTTCTCATGCATGTCGTTGGCGTTGAGATGCCAGAGGCGTATGCGCCCGGTCTTGAACTGGCATAACGATTGCTCTATGATGCCGATATGCCTATAGGTTTAAAGCGATTCAAGTTTTCCCCCGTTTTCATGGTTCTTGTTTCCGCAGCGTGGTGCATGCGTGCGGGGACCGTGCCCCTCGGTATCGCGGTCAATGGAGCTTCGGTCCCCACGCCGGTTCCTTTTGAGGCACAGCTGGCTTTTCCGGGGGAGAGCAACTTCAATTTGCAGGTCCCGAATGCCACGAATTGGCTGACGGGCATCGCATTGCGCGTTTCCCTGTTCTGGCCTGAGGGTGCGCCTCGCTATTCAGGCGCTTTGGCTTGGCTGAAGGACCGCGACGATTATTGGCATCAGTATCTGACGCCCGGCCATCTGAAGGCTGGAGAGACCAACACGCTGACGATCCCTTTTCAGCCCGGCGCGGCCGGTTGGGAAACCCTTGGGCATTCCCTTGCGTGGCACCATCGTGTCCGTTTGAATCCGCAGTCTGTCGGATTTCGAGTCTTTGCGGATGCAGCCTTCACCGGAAAGTGCGTTCTGGTGTCTGCAACGCTGGAAACGCAGCCGTCGGGGGGCGCTCCCGTTGTGTCGAAGATCCGGTCCGTTACCCCGTCTGCCAAGGCGTTGTCGCTTTATGAACTGCGGTTCGACCTTCCCGACCGTTACACCAACCCGTTTGATCCCACTCAGATCGATGCGGGGGCGATCATCATCACGCCGTCCGGCACGACAAATACCGTTCACGCTTTTTATTATCAGGCGCATTATCGTTTGGAAGACGAGCTCGGCGAACCCGTTGAACCGGAAGGTCAGCCGGATTGGCGCGTGCGCTATTGCCCGCGTGTCCCCGGCGACTATCAGGTGACGCTCTATGCCCGCGACGCTTTTGGCGAGACGGTGGCAACCAATGCCATGCGCTTTACGGCGGAGCCTTCGGCGGCGGATGCGTTGCGTTTTGTGAGGGTCTCGCAGAAAGACCGCCGTTATTTCGAATTCGAGGATGGCTCGCTTTTCTATCCGGTCGGCCACAATACGCGTTCCGCCATGGATTCCCGGATGGATGACAAGTTCCCATGGGTGTTCCGCAAAGAGGAGGGGTCCACAGCTTACCGGCGTTACTTTAAACGCATGCATGATGCGGGCGAGAACATGGCCGAAGTGTGGATGAGCGCGTGGTCGCTGGGACTCGAATGGACCGAAGGCGTCAGC
>CAZTDL010000438.1:0-4241 GCA_964612775.1 uncultured Lentisphaeraceae bacterium | reverse complement strand
CGCCGCTCCCCCCATATGCGCAGCATGCCGCAAACAGAGTCACACTCATCACTTTTAGCACTTTCATATCCGTCCTCCCTTGTTGTGTTTAGCACCTTAATTAAGTTTGATCAGCGTACCCTGCGGAGCCCACCGCGCATAGGCGATGCCGTCGGCTCCCGTTCTGAGGCTCAAGTTCGGCGTCTCATCGACACCGTCCATCAGCACCGTCCAGACCGATTTGTCGAATGCCCCGATGACCGGCCCGGCCACTTTCAGGAACGGCACGTTCAGAGCCGTCTTATCGATGCCTTCTGGATTATGCACGACAATCGTGCCATATCCCGCCACCGTCAGCGCGTTCACTTTTAAAGGCACCGTCTGACCTGCGAACACGTCGAACCGCGCGCCGTCTTCCAGCGTGACATTCGACACCGTCCCCGTGCCGCCTAGTCCGCCGCCGTCCGCTATCGTCACCGCACTTGCCGTCAGCGAACCATCCACGCGCAGTACGCCCTGCGTCACCACCGTCGGACCGGTGTAGGTGCTCGATGTCGACGCCAGCCGCAACGTTCCTTTCCCCGTCTTGAGCAATCCGCATTTAAACAGAACGCCTTTGAACACCGCCGCCCCCGGCCAGTCCGGAATATCCTGTAACGGCACGTCAATCGACACGTCCGCGTTCGCGTCACGCGTGATGTCGCAAACGGCGAATTCTGTCTTGCCGTGATAGTTTGTTATGCTGCCCAACGCCTCGCTGAAGAAGTCCGTCGTGTAGCCGAGACTGAATCTGCAGTTGTTTCCGACCACGGGCAAGGCACACGCGCGGGTGCCGTCAAAAGCAACACGGGAACCGAAACCCAAAGTGCCCCACAACCGCGAACCGCTCGCGCCGCCGTTGTAGACGAGAGTGGCGTCGTAAAACGTCAAAGGCCCGAACCCGTTGCAGGAATAACTTGCCAATCGTAATGTCCCGTTGGAGATAACGACCGCCGCCTGCACCGACGACGCCAACTGTCCCAATGTATCGCCCGCCAGAAACGAAAGTTCACCGCCGGAACGAACCGTGATCGTGCGCGTCGCCACCTGCGGATTCCCAAGGCAACTATAGACTTTGTTTTCGACAGCCGCGCCATACGCGACTTGAAGAACCCCCTCGGAGACGTCGACGTCTCCCGTGAAATTTGAGCTGTGGTTATCCAGACGCAGCGTGCCCGCACCCCGCTTGCCGAACCGGCTGGGTCGGGCGGGCAATCCGCCTCCTGCCCACGCGATACAGTCGTTGATCTGCATCCCGATCGTCACATCGATGTTGGTGCCGGGGATGTCCTCGACGTTGAAACAGGTCATCCGGTTATAACCGCAACGGATGCGACTGTCATTCACAATAGCCAAGTTGTAGGCGTTCGTTCCGCGAAACGTCACGTCGCCGTCGAAGATGAGCGTGCCCCACTCGCCGTTCCGCCCGGAATAAACCAGCGAGGCGTTGTCCAGCGTCAGCGGCCCGAACGCGTTGACCATGTAGTTCGGCTGCAACAGCGTACCCCCCGACACGACAATCTCGATCTGCGGGTTGGACCAAGCCTGCCCCATGATGTCGTTTTTGGCAAAAACCAATGTCGCATTCGTGCCGACAAAAAACGGGTGTCGGACGCGGGGGTTGCCCATCACCGAATTGCTCGCCGTAACCGACGCATAGTTCGCCGCCGCCGTCAGCGTTCCCTCGACCACAGAGACGTCGCCCGTGAAATCGTTCAGCGAGGAAGATAACGTTAGTGTACCCCTTCCCAACTTGGTGAAGCGCGTGGCGAAACCGCCGGTCTGCCCAGCCAACACATTCGCGACATTGAATACCGGTATGGCGAAAGTCACATCGGCCGCGTCGTCGCCGGTGATGTCGTCCACCCACAGCTCGGTTGTCCGGTGTTTGCCCATATTGATCTGACACTGCACGCTTCCGCGCTGATCAAAGACATAGGGCGTCGTTCCTTTGAACGTCACGTTCGAGCCAAAGTTCATCATGGCCCAGTTGCGTCCGCCGGGGACTTCGTTGCCATATCCGCCGTAGTAGTTCACGGTGGCATTGTCGAGCAAAAGCGAGCCGAAATTGTTACCGAAATTCGTCGTCAGGTTCAGCGTTCCGCCGATGATGCGAAGATCGGTTCGAATCGGCGTGTCCGATGTACCTCCGCCGAATGGATTCTTGCCGACGATATTGAGCGTGCCGTTCGTCAGTAGGGTGATTGTGCGCGGTGCGCGCGGGTTGCCCAAGGGACCGGATGTCACATTGTAGTTGTCGTTATTCGTGATCACGGTGACTACGCCGTTTTCGATCAGCATGTCGCCCGTGTAAGTATGCCCGTTTCCCGTGATCCTCCATTCGCCCGTCCCACGCTTGACAATGTTCGTGGCCGCAACAAGGCGGTTTCCCTCCAGGGTGTAGGCGACACTGCCGTCGAAAACGACCGTCCCCGCCGATACGTCGCCGGACAGCAGAACCGTGGTGACGGCTGCCGAGTCATCGAACCTGACGTCCGCCCCAGAGACAAAGGATGCCGCAGATGCGCCGTCCCACCAGTTCAGCGTCGACGTGTCCCATGTGCTGTTCACGCTACCCGTCCACACGGTAGCCTCCGCGTTCAGTACTCCCACCAGCAGACAAATGAAGCCACCGATCATCCGAATTAGTTTCTTTGCATTCATTCGTTACTCCTTGTATCCGCACGCCACACACCTGTCATTCACCACGGCAATCGTAACAGAGGAAGAAGACGGTTTGTACTAGCAGAAAAGGGTATTTTTAAGTAAATTAATTTATTTGATGCTGATTTATTGTTATTTTAATCAATAAAGAGGTATTTTATACCCTGATTTTATGACTTCATCGTTTCTCTTTTCACGTCGGCAAACCGCGTCATCGTATGCACGCGCACATGATGAAACACGGATATAAATGAGCGGAATCTTTGTATGGGCAAAAAAATGAAACCGGTTTTTCTGACGCAGAGGGAACAGGCGGCCCTGCATCATCTCTGCGCGGGCGACAACCGTCAGAAGATTGCCGAAAAATTAGGCGTCAGCATCGGCACGATCGGCGTGCATTTGAAAAACGCCTACCGAAAGTTGGGCGCGCATTCACGCCAAGAGGCGAAGCAGCTGTTCTTTGCGCAACGCGTGAACATTCCTCATCGGCACCGAGCCTTTCGGAAACAGTTCTTAATGACGCTGGATCAAGGCATCTCGCGTTCTCGCGCCTTGCTTTTCAATGCGGACGGCGAGCTGATTGCCTTGGCGACAAAGCCGGTCACGCGGACAACGCCGCGCCCAGGCTGGGTCGAACAGGACCCGATGGAACTCTGGGCGACGCAGGCGGGCGTGGCCGCCGAGGCGCTCGCATCCGCCGGATTGGAGCCCTACGACATCGCGGCCATAGGAATCACCAACCAGAGGGAAACGACGCTGCTCTGGCATCGTGAGACGGGCAAACCGATCTATCCCGCCATTACATGGTCAGACTTGCGGACACGGGACGCGTGCGACGCGTTGTATCGCAGCGGCCGTGCCGAGTGGGTCCGAAAAAAAACGGGGCTGTTGCCGACGACCTTTGGCTGCGCATTCAAAATCGCATGGATTCTGGATCATGTGCCGAACGCGCGCAGACTGGCGGCGGCGGGAAAACTCTGCTTCGGAACCGTTGACTCTTGGCTGGTCTGGAACTGCACGGGCCGGACACACCACATCACCGACGCATCGAATGCCTCGAGGACCCTGCTGTACAACATCGGCAAACGTCAGTGGGATCCTGAATTGATGCGCTTCTATAATATTCCCGCTTCCATTTTACCGCATGTCTGCTCTTCATCGGGGTGCTTTGGACAAACCGTGCCCCCTTTTTCTCCCGCCGCAGTTCCGATCACAGGCATCATCGGCGACCAACAATCCTCGCTGTTGGGAATGCAGTGCCTGAAGCCCGGCATGGTCAAATGCTCATACGGTTCGGGATGTTTCACCATGATGAATATCGGGGCTGTGCCGCTTCGTTCACACGCCGATCTCTTTACGACGGTCGCGTGGGAAATCAAAGGCCAACCGACCTATGCGCTGGAAGGATGTGTGCTTTCTTGCGAGACGACCCTCCGCTGGCTGCGCGAAACCCTGTTCGACCTGCACACTCCGGATGCTTTGTACGCCTTGTCTGAATCTGTCCCCGACAGCGGCGGCGTCGCGTTCTTGCCTGCATTTGAAGGACTTGGCGCACCCTG
>CAZTDL010000437.1:0-4256 GCA_964612775.1 uncultured Lentisphaeraceae bacterium | reverse complement strand
GAAGTCTCTGACCCGAAAATTGCATCCTCCCTCGCCGTTTGTTATTGTGACGAATTGCGGTTCTTGAGGAATATCGGGATTGTTTGAACGCGGAAGGAATTGTAGATGAAAGTGGTTCTTCACCCGCGCAGCAGACAATAGGGTGTTCCGTAAACAGGAGAATAAGCGATGAGCCTTTCATGTCCCAAGACCCTAAAGTCAATACAAACGCCCCTGATACTGACAACCCTTTTACTTTTGGTGATGGCTGTCTTTTTGACCGGGACCGTCGGCAAACTGATTGCGCCCCTGACGAAACACAACCAAACGTATCTGGACACTTCCATTACAGATACGGTCCATCTCATGATCCCCGTTGGCGTCGCGAAGGCTGCTGCGGATGCGATCGAGGGCTCGACCATCAACATTGAAGCCGGTGCCGTTTTTGCCAAAGCGGGCATGAATATCGAAGCGGGCGATACGATGCAACCCATGCTTGACTACATCAATATCGCATGGCGGTTACTGCTGATCAGTCTGATCTACCTCGTGACGGCTAAAAGCATACTTGCCGGCTCAGGCGCGATCGCCCTACCGCTTCTGGTTGTCGCCCTTTGCGCCTTGCTTGCCAACAGCCTGATCGCCCTGTTCCTCTACAGAGAACATGCCATCCGGCAGGTGTTGCAACGGATCGGCTCGTTGTTTCTTCTCTGTTCCCTGCTTTTTCTTTTGATCATCCCATTGACTGTCACCGGTGCCGCGTACCTCGCACGCCACACAACTGACCCTCTGCGCGAGGACGTGCGTACTTCTTTTGATAAAATCGGCACCGTTTTTTCGCTGGATAAATTTCATGAGGCTGAAGATTTGAAAGACAAGGCGATTGCCCTGAAAGATAAGATCGTGGAACTCGGCAAATACGCGAAAGATTCCATTTCCGACGTGGCTATCGCCGTATGCAAACTCGTCGCGGTGAAGTTGCTGAACGGTATTGTTTTCCCGCTCGCATCGTTCGCCTTTCTCGTCTGGCTGGTACGGGGTTGCCTCATCCCCGTACTGGGACTGGGAAACAGGCCGACGTTATCATACACGCGCGAATCTAAAGCCGTAACTTCAGATTAAGTGTCACGTTTGTTATGCCTGCTTTTTCCCTTTATACCACCACACTAACGGATGAGGCTAAGCGTCGCGGTATCCGCGTTGCTTTCATCAATCCGGACCCGGATCTGCCGGTTTTTGATCTCAGCAAAGACGGCAAAACCGTTCGGTGTTTCAATGCGCTCACGGATCTTGTGGGTGCGGCCACCTATCATCTTGTGAACCATAAGCGGGCCTGTCACGACTGGCTGATGCGGCATCGTATTCCGGTTCCCGCTCAAACTTTGTATGACGACAAACATTCGGATGCCGCGCTCGCCTTTTTGCGTCTGCACGCCCCTGTCGTTGTGAAACCGTGTATGCAGTGGGGTGGCCGTGGCGTATCAATGGGTGTTCGTACGCCTGATGAACTGTCTTTAGCCGTACGTTTCGCTCGACAATATGAACCCGATGTTTTGATCGAAGAGACTGTTCCGGGCGATGATCTGCGTGTGATCCTCGTGGACGGTCAATTGGCGGCGGCCATTCGACGTTCACCGGCAAGTGTTATCGGTGATGGTGTGCATACCCTGCGACAGCTTATCCACAGGCATAATGCGCAACGCGGAAAACAAGATTCCGGCAATGTCATTCCTTGGGACACGGAAACGCGACGGAACTTAAAAGAGCTGAGTCGTTCCCCCTGTGAAATACCCGCAAAAAATGAAACTGTTCGTGTGCGCCTGACCAACAATTATCATACAGGCGGCACCGTCGAAGTCATTACCGAAGATGTGCCGTCGCGTGCTCTCCGCATCGCGCAACGAATAACACGCGAGTTGAAACTGCCTCTGGCCGGCGTCGATTTTCTGATCGATCCCGCGACTCACCGTATGACGGTTATCGAGGTCAGCCCCGATATGGCCATCTCGCCACCAGAAGGTGACGCAGTGGCAAAGCGCTTCCTTGATTATCTCTTTCCCGCAAACCGTGCGTGATGTTGGGCAAGAGCTTCCGCATCAAAAGACATTGTTGTCATCGAGGCGTACGGTCAAAAGCGCCCTACTGAATCGAATCGTGCGCTTCGTCCTGTTCTCGCTGCAGACGGTCAAGCTCGGTCGCGCTACACTCCCATTCCTCGGAAAAAGCGCTGAGTTGATCCTGCACATATTTGAGCCGCTTGTTGGTCGCTGCAAAATCCGTCTCCGGCGTCGGGTTGAAGAGTTTGCCTGAAAGTTCCTCCAGTTCGGCTTCCAACTCGGCGATTCGCACCTCCGCTTTCGCCACCTTTTCCTTTAGGCTTCTGATGAGGGGCTGATGTTTGGCCCGCGCTTGAGCGCGGGCGCGACGAAGCTCTTTTGCGCTGATCGGAGCAACCGCCCGCTCAGGAACCGATTCGGCTGTCTTGGGCGCGGAATCCGTTTCGCGATTTTCGCCCGCGATTTTTTCTCTGTAGTAGTCATAGCCGCCAGGAAAACGCCGCACGCCCAAGGGTGATATCTCAATAATCGACGTTACCGTGTTGCGGACAAATTCAATGTCATGACTGACTAAACAGACCGTTCCATCATAAGTATGGATCGCCTTTTCAAGCGTGGCGCGACCTTCGAGGTCCAAGTGAGTGGTCGGCTCATCGAGCAGCATAAAGTTAGGGGGGGCAAGAAAAAGCCGTAAAAAGGCAAGTCGGATCTTTTCACCGCCACTCAACACGCCTGAAGGTTTGCCGATGTCATCCGCAGAGAAACCAAATCCGCCGAGTCTGGCGCGCAGATCTTTTTCCGTCAGATCTTGATTGCAGCGCTTGGCGCATTCGAAAACCGACACATCCGCCGGAATGGTTTCAGAGAATTCTTGGGAGAGATAACCGGGCAGCACCTTATAGCCCAAGACACATTCACCGACGGTGGGTTTGCGTGTGCCGGCCATGATCCTCAACAGCGTAGTCTTTCCCATGCCGTTGAAACCCACGATCCCCACCTTGTCACCGCGGGCGATGCTGAAATTGACGTCATTCAGTATGTTCCGCACGCCATCGTATGAGAAAGATACACCTTCAAGGCGAACGATTTCCGCACCTGCATGAGGAGCGGGCGCGAGACGCAGATACCCGGCCGCCAGGCTTCGTTTGGGCAAGACGATCGCCTCATCGTCCAGTTTTTCTATCATCTTCATGCGGCTTTGTGCCTGAGTGGACTTTGAACTCGTCGCTTTAAAGCGCTCGACAAAACGCTCGAGCTGTTCGCGTCTCCGATCCTGATTCTCTTTTGCCGCAAGCAGGTTGGCGTGACGAATCTCGCGTTCACGCAGATAGAAATCAAGGTCGCCGTTGTAACGCGTGGCGGTATTGGCGTCCACCTCAATCGTGATGGACGTAAGCGTGCGCAGTAGATACCGGTCATGCGAAATGAGAACAAGCGTACCGTCATATACTCGAAGAAAACGCTGAAGCCACTCGATGGCAGGCAAATCAAGGTAGTTCGACGGTTCGTCGAGCAAGAGCAGGTCAGGGTGCGAGGCAAGCACACGCGAGAGTTCCGCGCGCATTTGCCAGCCGCCGCTAAAGCTCTTAAAGGGTTTGTCGATTTCGTCGTTGGAAAAGCCAAGCCCGCCCAGCGACACTTTGACCCTCGATTCAATCTCGTATCCGCCCAAATGCTCAAATTCCGTTTGAACATCTCCGATGCGTCGCAACAGACGATTGCGCTCACTCTCATCCGTTGCAGCGGAAAAAGCAAGGCCAAGCGCATGGATCTCATGATCCATTTCGGCGAGTCCGGGAATGCCGCGAAGGGCGTATTCAAGCAGCGTTTCCGTATCTGACTCAGCCTTGAGATGCTGACGTATATAGCCGATCCGAGGCGATTCCTCGATGATAACGTCACCCGTATCAGCGTACGCTTCACCTAAGATGAGTCGGAAGAGCGTGGATTTGCCGGAGCCGTTGGGTCCGGTAATGCCGACACGCTCACCTTTGTTGATACGGAAGTTGACGTTGCCTAGAACGTCTTGCGTACCGAAACGTACGCCTATATTTCGGAATTCAATCACGGCGGCGTATGATGCTAAAAATGGCGTCTTCTGACAACAACGAAAGTCGCCTAATCGGGCGTACGCCGTCTTTAAAGCACTCTTGGACAAATGCGTTTACTCGAAAACACCAGGATTCACGCAGGCCATGCTTGACTTTGCTTGCAGGAACA
>CAZTDL010000436.1:0-4270 GCA_964612775.1 uncultured Lentisphaeraceae bacterium | reverse complement strand
CGATCTGGCCGCCAACGGGGCCCCCTGTCAAGAAATATTCGTCATTTCAGATTTTCAGGCGAATCAAGCCCCCGCTCAGCCGATTGAGCTCGATCAAACAAAAGGTTTACGTGTCTACTTCCTTCCGATCGCAAGCGACACTCAAAACCTGTCGGTCGAGAGCATTCAGCTTTCAACACGTCCTCACATGATCCACAAGCGCATGTTCATCCCTTACGAAATCAGTAATCATGGCGACAACGAATGCGACACGGAAGTCAGCCTGGCCATCGACAACGAGATCGTCAGAAGCGAAACGGTTTCCGTGCCCGCAAACGCGCGGGTGAAAAGGCGCTTTGAGTATGTGCCGCTAAGGGCCGGTTTTCTCAGCGGGTCCGTGCAAATCACCGACCGCCAGCTCGCGCTCGATAACCGCCGTTTTTTTACGATCAACGTTCACGAAAACATCCGAGCCCTGCTTTTAGAGTCCGACATTCTTAATCGCGTACGTCCCTTTCATTTTTTGAAGCTGGCCATCGATCCAACTGAGGACGACGCATTGAACGGTATTCATACGGAACAAGGATTTCTGCAAGAGATCACGCCTAAAGAGCTTGAGAGTCACCATGTTGTTGTTCTTGCCAATCCGCAACCGTTAACCGCGCAAGCGTCCGCCATGCTCGCTCGCTATATGGAGCACGGCGGCACCGTGCTCGTTTTCGCCGGCAGTGATGTGACCGCGCTGACTTTCGCCGCAGTACCTAATGAGAAACTGCAGAAACTTTTTGGGGAACGGGAACAAGCTAAATTCAACGGAATCACCTTCAAAGGCGCGTTGTCGGATTTAAACAGTCTTCTTCAAATGGATCTGGTGAAATGGCAGAGGCTTTGCATTCTCGCGCCATCGGATACCTCAACCGTGTTGGCAGAAAGTCATGGGCATGCGCTCATCATTGAGGAAAACATCGGAACCGGCAGTTTTATCGCCTGCGCCTTTTCCATCCGTCGCGACACCAGCAACTGGCCCGAGTTAAAGTCGTTCCCAATCGTTATGATTCATCTGTTAAACTACGCGGCACACGATCCACAGCAGAACAGGGGCATCCTGTGCGGACAACCGTTGCGGCTTGCCGCACGCGTCGCAACCGATACCCACGTCACACTGCGGCACAGCGATGGACTGCCGGTGGAGGTTCCCGTCGAGAAAACGGAGGCGACATACGCCGACACATGGCAACCCGGCGTCATCACCGCAGATAAAGCCGCACCGCGTTCCACCGCAGTGAATCCAGTTCCTGCCGAAAGCATGCTCGCACAGATGAAGCCCGGAAAATTTGAAAACGTCGTACGCGGCAAAATTAACGTGTTGAAAACCGATGCCGCAGTCGATTCTCAAGTGCGCAACTATCGTCAAGGCAGTGACCTCACGGGATTATTTCTGTTTCTTGTGATGATCCTGCTCTTGTGTGAAACCCTACTGGGAAACACCTGTTTTTCCAGCAATACTCCTAAACAAAAAAACGCGGGTTCAAGATGAGGCCTGACATCCACGCGCGTTAACCAAAAGCCAAACTGCACGTTCCATGTCTTTTTATCCACTGCTTCCCGTCTGGCTTATCCTACTGCTGCTGATTCTATCGGCAGGTGTCGCGGCCTATTCGTACCGCAACCGCAACCCGGCCGTAGAGACAGGGCAACAGGCCGCACTTCTTGTGCTCAGAATGCTCTGTCTTGCGCTTGTCACATTCATGCTGCTCTGCCCGGGACGCATGACCGAAGAGCGCAATCTCGAAAAGTCGCATCTCGTTTTTCTGATCGATCGTTCAGCCTCCATGGGCACGCGCGACCTGCCCAACCGGCAATCGCGTTTGGAACGTGCCGTCATCTTCCTGCGCGACTGTCAATTCAAACGCCTTAGCGATTATCCGTTCGCCTACTACGCCTTCGAAAATCAAACGCGACGGCACAAGGCCCCTTCTGACTTCTTATCGCAAAAGCCCGAAAACGGAACAGACTTTAAACAGGCCATCACCTCTATCGACAAAGATATCGGTCTGAACCGTACGGCCGCGATCATACTGGTGACCGACGGCATCGACCACTCCGACTTCAAAGGCAACGACATCGCCGTGCCCATCTTGAGCATAAAGACGGGAACCGATCTCGCGAAAGCCAAAGACTTAGGCATTGAAACGTTTACGTGCCCAAAAAAGATCAACGAAGGCGAAGAACTCGATTTGGAGATTCCCTTTCTTCTGCGCGGATACGCCACCGAGCAACACGTTCCGTTCCGGGTCTTTATAGACGGCCGCCCCGTCCATTCCGACACACTCGTACTTAGCAGCGGAAGAGTCCACACCGAAACAATCAAGGCGACGCTTTCTAAGACAGGCATCCATACGCTTCGTATCGAATGCGACACGTTGCCCGATGAAGTGGCGAGCATCAACAATCGCAGAGAGTTCGCCATTGAAGTGGTGACAGCAAAAGATGAAGTGGCCGCATACTTCCCCGTGCTCAACAACAGTTTTCGTCCCTTGCTGCGCGAGTTCACAAAAGACGAGGAGCACGCGTTTACCGCCGTTTATCGTGTCAGCGGCGACACGTACAGAATGCTGGGGCGCAAAATGAACGCTGTTTTTCAGTCCGGTCTGCCGAAAAACGCGGATCAGATCAAGAATGTGACCTGTCTGATACTCGGCTCGCATAACGGTGAGCTACTCTCGCCCGACGAAGCCCTCATGCTGGAACAATACGTGGATAAGGGCGGATCGCTCATCTGCTTAGCGGGCACAGATTCTTTTGGAAAACTGCCATCAGGATCGCCTCTTCTGCGCCTGTTGCCGATCATTCCGCTCGAAAACACATTCATCTCGGACACGTTCCGTGTTTCGCCCGACCCCGACACCCATAATGCCTTTGTCGATCAGATCCGCGCCATCATTGCCGACAACGGAACATCCACCGATTTCACGCTCAGCGGCCTTAACCAAATCAAAGGCCTCAAGGCCAACGCCAAGGTCGAGTTATGGGCTGAAGGCGAAACACGTCAGCCCCTGCTCGCATGGCACACCTATGGTCGGGGAAAGGTCGTTGCGCTGTTAAGCAACGCCTTTCACCAATGGGGCCCGTCTGAGAAAAGGGATGAGAACTTCGGCCGCTTCTGGCGTCAACTCGTAGCCTTTTCTAAAAGCGTCGACGACGACGCGGATCTGCTCAACGTGACGATTCCCAAGGCCGAACTTGCGCCCAACGAACGTGTGACCGTCACCGCCATCGCACGCCACCCCGGCGGCAACGATCAGGCTCTCGCTGTAAAAGCCGACGTGTTCCCTATCGACAAAGACACCCCCATCGTTTCGTGTTCTTTCGACAAAAGAAGCGACTGTTTCATGGCTGAATTACCGGGTTTGCCTCTTGGCCGTTATGCATTGAGGATAACTTCTCAAGACGGCAAAGAGATTGTGCGTACACGCTACAAGCTTCTGCTGGTTGGCGATGTCCTGGAAGAAAACGCGAACATCCGATCTGATCGAGAGCTGTTCAGAAAAATCAGCAGCGAGAAACACATTTTTTCCGTGGACGATGCCGACGCTCTTGAAGACAGGTTGATCGATGCCGTCCGAAAGAACGTTGTTCAGCGTGAAACGTTTATGATTTTCGAGAATCCCGCGTTATTTTTGGTCCTCGTCCTGCTGTTGCTGGCTGAATGGCATCTCCGCCGCCGTTTCAACTTGTTCTAGGTGTTGCGCGGCAAAGCAACCGTCACTTCGCATGCCAAACGGGCACAAAAAGCACCCGCGCGCGATGTTCGTTACCATCGGCCAGAAGTCCCCACACCAGATTCCAGCAATACCGTTCGTCTTTGCCCTCTCCGCGGCGGTGCCAAGATGCCAGAACGGGAAGTTTCCAGTACGTGAAATCGGAACGCACATCGCTCACATGCCGGATGAGTCCGCACAGGGTTCCGTAATAATGCCGATCCGGATTATCCTCCGCCCTCAAAAGCAAACCGCCGGCCAAACTCATCCTGAAGAAACAGGGCCCTCCTTGGACATCCGACACATATCCGCCCAACACCTCGCATCCGGAACCCCATCCTTCATAATCAGGAAAACGTATCGGCAAGGGCACATCTTTCGTCCATGAGGCCAAAAAAGAAGGATTTTTCACTGACACGCGCGTGCGCAACGCACACGCCACCAGAGCATCGCACGAAGCGCGACTCATCGTTCCGGCACAATCCCAAACCGCCGCAACGAGACGGCCATCGCGTTGAACGGCCCACGTC
>CAZTDL010000435.1:0-4272 GCA_964612775.1 uncultured Lentisphaeraceae bacterium | reverse complement strand
GAATATCGTTTCCGCGCACAAGCCGCTACGCGGTCCCGCCCGAACCTTCGGACGACACCGTTTCAGCGGGTTGATTGCCGCGCAGATAGGTTTGCGGGGCCGAATCATGCGAGGGCTTGAAATCCGGCCCCGCGACACAACCGGACAACAGGGCGGCAAGCGCCATCCAGCCGGAAAATTGATTTGTTTTTGCCAGCGCGTTCGTTTTCATCCGCACCTCCTCAGTCCAGCGTCCGGCGATAAAACACGACCGAAAGCAACATCACAACAAGGGTAAACACCATGACCGGCCAGATGTTGGGCCAGAGATCTTCAAACGGATTGCCTTTAAGGAAAATGCCTCTGATGAGGCGGTTAAAATAGGTCAGCGGCAAAAAATTCCCGACAGCCTGCGCCCATTTCGGCATGCCTTGAAACGGAAACATGAAGCCTGAAAGAATGATGTTGGGCAGAAAATAGAACAGCGTCAGCTGCATGGCCTGCAGCTGATTCCGAGCCACGGAGGACAGGGCGATGCCGACGGTGAGATTGGCCACCACAAACAAAAGCGCGGCAAAATAAACCATTCCGACCCCTCCCGCGCAAGGCACCCTGAACAGAAACCGCGCCGCAACCAGAATGATGGTGATCTGGATCAGACCGATGGCGATGTAAGGAATCAGCTTCCCCGTCATCACCTCGAAGGGCGAGACCGGCATGGCCAAAATGTTTTCCATCGTGCCGCGTTCGCGCTCGCGGGTGATCGCGAGACCCGTCATCAGCACCATCGTCATGCAGAGAATCACGCCGATGAGGCCCGGAATGATGTTGTAGCGGGTAATGCCTTCAGGGTTATAGAGCCTGTGAACCCGCACTTCAAAGGGGTCGCGGCCGCCGGTTAAAAATGACAAGGCTCCGGTCATGTCCTTGGCCGCCACCGCTCGGGCAAGCTGACCGGCGGCCGCGAGCGCCATGCCCGTCGCGGCCGGATCCGTGGCATCGGCCTCGATCAGCAGGGCAGGACGTTCGCCGCGCAGCAGACGTTCGGTGAAACCGGCCGGAATATTGACCACGAACTGAACTTTTCCGCGCGCAAGCGCAGCCCGGCCCGCCTCTTCATCCGGCAATTCGCCAACCATGTCAAAATAGTCAGAAGACGTCATCGCCGCGATGAATGAGCGCGTGAACTCGCTGCGGTCGGCGCTGATGACCGCCGTCGGCAGATGCCGGGGATCATTGTTGATGGCGAAACCGAACAGGATCAGCTGGGCGATCGGGATGCCAATGATCATGCCGAAGGTGAGGCGGTCTCGCCGGAGTTGAAGAAATTCTTTAAGAACCATGCTCCACCAGCGAGAAAGGGAAAAGCCGTTAGACGCTTTCATGAGGCGCCTCCCTTTTTGCCGGAGGCCTGTTTCATCAGGTTAATAAAGACGTCCTCAAGATCGGTCTCTGTTTTTTCGATGCGGAACGCCGCCGAACCGGCCGTTTGCGCGAGCGTCCGTTCCAACGCCGCGCCGTCCTTGCCGCTCACATGGAGACGGGTGCCGAACAGAACGGTCTGGTCCACGCCGGGAGCGTTCTTCAGCGCCTCGGACAGCCCGATCAGATCCTCGCCGTACACCAACCAAGTGCTGAGCCCTTGGTTAGCGACGACCTCGGATGCCGTCCCCTGCGCCAACAGATTGCCGTCGAAAATGTAGGCGAGCTTATGGCACCGCTCCGCCTCGTCCATGTAGTGCGTGCTCACCAGTACCGAGATGCCGCGGGCCGAGAGCAGATGCAACTCTTCCCAAAAATCGCGCCGCGCCGCAGGGTCCACGCCCGCAGTCGGCTCATCGAGCAGCAGCAACTCGGGATCGTGCAACAAACAGGCGGCCAAGGCGAGCCGCTGTTTCCACCCTCCCGACAGCGTGCCGGCCAACTGGTTCGCACGCGCGGTCAAACTCAATTCCGCCAGCGCCCCGGTCACCTGTTTCCGGCGGTCGCTCAAACCGTACATCCGTGCCACGAAATCAAGATTCTCGCGAATCGTCAGATCCTCCCAGAAAGAAAAACGCTGGGTCATGTAGCCGACATGGCGCTTGATCTGCGCACTGCCCCGCAGAATGTCGTAACCCAAGCACGTGCCGCTGCCCGAATCCGGCGTAAGCAGTCCGCACATCATGCGAATGGTCGTGGTCTTGCCGCTGCCGTTCGGACCAAGAAAGCCGAAGATCTCGCCGCGCCGCACTTGTAGCGAAACGTTCTTCACCACATGCTTGTCGCCGAAATGTTTGTTCAGCGCGCGCACATCGATGGCAAGGTCGTCGCTCATGGCAAAAACACCTCGACCGGCTGACCGGGATGAAGCTTAACCGCATCGGGCACCGACGGATGCGCCTCGATCATGAAAATCAGTTTGGACCGCGTCTCATTGCTGTAAATGATCGGCGGCGTATATTCGGATTCCGAGGAAATATAGGAAACCGTTGCCAGGATATCCGACGAGCACCCGTCGCAGCGGAACGTGATCGGCATCCCGATTGAGAGTCCGCCGACGCGCGGTTCCGGCACGAAGAAGCGTATCTTCACGTTCTCGGGCGGCAGCATCCGCACCACGGGACGGCCCGCAGGCACCCAGTCGCCCACGCGATACAAGGTATCGAAGATCCGTCCCGCCACTGTGGCGGAGACCGTTTTCTGCCGAAGCTTCCATTCGGTTTGTTCGAGCGCGGCGCGGGCCGCCGCAACGGCCGCCTCCTGCGCGCAAATCCGGTCATTCCGTGCGGGCAAAGCCGCGACATCGAGCTGCCGTTCAAGCTCGCGCACCCGTGCGGCAAGCGATTCGGCCGAAGCGCGCGACGCGTCCAGCCGGGCCACGGAAATACCCCCCGCCCGATATTGGGCTTCATCGCGAACACGGTTCGCCGCGGCGCGTTTCTCCTCGGCTGAGGCTTGCGCCAGCTGCTCGCGGATCACCGCCAATTCCGAAGGACGCTTGCCGACCCGCAGATCCCTGAGCTGAGCTTCAGCCACGCCGAGTTGCTGTTGCGACTGGCGTCGTGCCGCCGCTTCGTTGTCGGATTCCAGCACAAACAGCGTCGCGCCGTTCGTTGCCGAGTCCCCTCGCGCCACCGGCAGACGGTCCAGCCGTCCTGCTTCTGCCGACGACACATACACGAACTCGCCTTCGACGTAACCCTGATAGGACGGCGTTTTATTTTCAGCACATCCCGACAGCAAAAGCAGGCCCATGAAAAGTGCCGCACATTCGCGCAAAATCCGCTGAGCGGCATATGTCATCATCCGCATGGCAATCTCCCCGTCTAAAGATGAACCGGCCAAAGACGATTTGCTTGCGATCCGGTTCGACGCATTTCGTGTTAAACAGTCTAACGGCCTATGCCGCTAAATCTTTTTCTTCCCCCTTTTCGCGCCATGCCCGGCCAACCCGTACGTCAGCAGCGAAGTCGCATGGCTGATCACGTCCTCATTGCCCAACTGGCCCAACGTGGGAAACCGTTTCCAGATTTTCGCGACGGCCAACGGAAACAATGACAGGCCTATAACGGATACGAAAAGCAGGTACGGCTGAAGCTCGGGATTCACGACTCCGCGCTTCTGCGCGCCGGCGATGCACTCGCCGAAACGCCTCTGTATGCCTTCCGGCAACCGTTTGATCAGCCGTTCCCGCAACTGTCCGCCGTCGCTGGCGATCTCCTTAATCCACAGCGACGGAAGCCAGGGAAGTTCGTCGGCCAGTCGGATGATGCGCCTGACCAAGTCTTGAACCATGGCCAAGGGATCGTCGGCGCCTTGGCTGATCCCTTCGCTGACGGCGGCGATAAAACGGCCGAAGCGCTCCTCCACGACAACGTCGAGCAACCGCTCGCGCGTTTTGAAATAGTAATGGAGCATCGCCGAAGTCACGCCCACATGCGCCGCAATCTGCGACATCGGCGTGGCGGCGATGCCCTGCTCCGCGAACAGCGTCGTGGCGGCATTGAGAAGCCGTTCGCGCAGATCGCCGTCGACGGTGGACAAGGGCCGACCCCGCCGACGCGTGACGATTTTTCTTTCATTCATGGCGACCATATTAATTAACCGGTTAATTAATTACAAGCGAAAAGATGTTCGCTGCCCGCAGTCGCCTTCGCCTCACGGTCTATTCCTTTGGCTTAAGCCTTGGGCGCTTTGAGAGGATTAGCGCGAGCGCCATCGAGGGATGTCTGGCGAGGCGCTCGATGGTTTCAGGGACGGGGTCGAAGGGGGCTGCGTGCAGGAGGACGAACAGGGCCGCGTTGCGCAGGA
>CAZTDL010000434.1:0-4285 GCA_964612775.1 uncultured Lentisphaeraceae bacterium | reverse complement strand
GCCCTCCACTTCCATGATAGCCGTACCGGAAGTCTTCAGCGACGTGACGGACAGCTGGCTTCCCGCACCACCGGAGTGATGCCAGCGCACGACCGCGCCGTCATCCAGCCACAGGGTGTCCAGCGCCAAGGCGTCCGGCAGGCCGATATCGACGGCTGCACCCGCCGCCAGCGCCAGCGTACCGCGTACGCGGCCGCCGCCGGAGATCGTCTGTCCCGTAATCATCGTCACCGGCGCGTTCGTCGCCGACGGCAACGCCAGCGTCGCCCCCGTCTGCACCTCGACGTCTCCGCTGCCGAGCCCGGTCGGCTGCGGGTTCAGCGCGTTGCCGTACGAGACGAACCGCACACCGTACTTGACGGCCAGCTCGGCCGAAAGCGACGTCATTTCCGACTCGGTCAGCGCCTGTTTGGGGTAAAAGCGGAATCCCGCCAGATTGCCGGAGAAGTACTGTCCGTTCAACGCGTTGAGCGAACCGATCAACACGCGGTATACGTTGCGGGGTGCCGCATGGACACCCACGCTCCTGCACACGGATAAGCCGTCCACCATGACTCTCGTGTAACCGCCAAGCGCATCAAACGACATCACCGCCACATGCGGCAAGCCGTCATGCAGGTCGAACGGCTTCGAAAAAACGGTCACATCAGGACTCCCGATGCCGCCCGCGACACGCCCGTCGCCCGTGAACGCGATGCCCCAATCGTACGTGGCTCCGGCCTGCTCGGCGTCGATCACTCCGACGCTGCTATACCACTGGTCGGCGGTCCTGCCCGGAGCATCTGTTCGAAGCACAAACGCGACGGAAAAATTAGTGACGCCGCTGATCGGACTCTGCGCCGCAGGAATACACAGCACGCTTTTCTGCGCCCCGACGAAACGCACCGCGTTGTGACCGTTGATCGCGGCCGTCAGCAGGGTGGGTGCCGTCGCCCCGCCGATCCCCGCCGCCGCGAGCGTCGCCGAGACGGCTTCGTTTGTCGAGGCCCACGCGTTGACCGCACTGCCGCCCGTTCCCGTCAGCGTGTCCGCATCCCAAACCGCCGCCTCATACGGCAGCGGTTCGAACGTCGGAGACGAAGGCACCGGCACCACGCCCTCCGACAATTCCGCCCCAGTCGTTTCAAAAAGCGCGTTCTGGACGCCATACGCTGTCGTCAATTCGCTGCCGAGCTGGTTCTGTTCATCAAGTGTCAGCGCGCGGTTGCGGTAGATACGGACCTCGGCCATGTCGCCGTTGAAGTAGTAGAGGTTGGCCATCGAGCCGAAAAGCATACGATACGTGTTGCGGGCACCGACGGAGCCCGCCGTCGAGACCGCCGTCGTGACGCGCCCGTCGACGTTCATCGTCAGATTGGTGTCCCGCCACGTAAAGATCGCCACATGCGGCTGACCGTCGGTCACAGGATTAACAGAGGACGAATAGACGGTTTTATCCGAATCGCCAGCGAAGCCCACGCCGCCGCCAACGCATCCCGAACTGCTACAGACCATGCCCCAATCGTTCATGACGCCGCCCTGTTCGGCATCCACAAGTCCGGCGTTGTAGTACCACTGGCTGGTCCCGCCGATTTGCGCTCCCGCCGTTCTGAAGACCACGGCGATTGAAAAGTTCGTTGCACCCGAAACAGGACTGGACGCCGCCGCGACGGCAAGGTACTGGGTGATCGCGCTTGTGTTGGTGAACCGTACGGCACTGTGCCCGTTGATCGCATTGGTGACCAGACAAGGAGCACGGGCGGTATCAATCGACGTGGCCGGAATGCCGCTGCCTTGATCCGTCCACACGGTGACCGGGGACAAGTTGGTGCCCGTCAACGTATCCGCCGTCCACTGTCCCACGTCCCCTTTCCTCCCGACTCGTAGCGTCCCCGCCTCAACCACGGTCTTGCCTGAATATGAGGCCTCGCCCGCCAGCAGCAGCGTGCCCCTTCCGCGCTTCGTGAGCGAACCGGCACCATAGACAGCGCCGTTCAGAGACACGACCAGGGCGATTCCGTTCGTGTCTTCCGTATTGAAGGCGACGCCGCCGTTGCGGTCGTCAAGCCGCATATCCAATGAGGACGTCCACGAATCGCCAGCCGTCAGCGTGCCGCCCCCCAGCTTGACCGCGTACCCGGAGTTAGTGATACCATTGTTCCAAGAGCGGCCCGCATACAGCCCATTGGCGCCCAAAACCAATTCGCCGCCCGTCATTTTGAAAAGCGAAAACGCATTTGTGACACCGTAGGTCGTATTGGCTTCGGAACGACCCAGCGCGATTTGATCCGCATCCGCCCAACCGCCTTCCATCAAAAACGCGCCGGAGCACTCCGCGCCGTTGGCCCCGGACGCATTCCACGACAGATGGATCCCCGTGTCCGCGCCGCGCGTGCCGGTGATCCTGAACACGCCGCCGGTCAGTTCGTAGACAGGCGCGCAGTTATAACTCGCGTAGCTCCTGCCCACCTTGACATTCGGCGTCTCGGCTACGCCACCGGCCTGATATACCCGCGTCGTCGCACTGGCGGTGGTCAACGTGTCACCCATTTCAATGCCGGAGCTGCCGACGGACAAACGTCCCCCGTTGACGGTATACCGCGCCCCGTTACCGTTATTCCAAAGCAGAAACAGTCCTTTGACGCTCACATCGCCGCCGTTTTGGATAACGTTGCCCAAGTCTAGGGCGAAGTAGTTATTGGGAATCCGAAGCGTATCGCCATCCTCGAACTGAAGCGTGCCGCGGTTTTCAATTCCCAGCCAGTTGTTGACCGTCGCCGTACGGTCCGCAAACAGCGTCGACCAGAGCGCCGTATCGGTGTGCCGCAGTTCGAAGCGACGCCCCGTGTCGCCGGTCAGCGACTTGGCCCAGCGGCCGGCCTTGAAGAAATAAGCCGTGGCGTTTGCCGAATTGGTGAAAGTCAGATTGCCATTGTATCCCGACGCCGCATACCAATACGTCTGGCTCGCCATGTTGAGGACCCAGTCCGAACTCCCCGAGATCACGCTGTTGAACGTCAGGTTGCGTCGATCCAACCGCCATGTTTGCGCCTCGCTGAGCGCGATCGGCATATTCAGCGTCAGTCCCAACCCCGACCCAGCCAAGCACACGCCGTTCATTCCCAGCGAAAGCGTTGCCGCATCCGTACCGTTGGTCGAGAAGGAAATCGTTCCGGAGGCGGCGGGGGCCGCGGTGTTCGTTAAAACCACACCGCGCCACGTCAGACTGTTCGTCAGGACAAAAGCGGTCGTACCGGCGGTGACCCGTTCATCGAAAACCGCGACATCCTCAGCGCCGGGGACCGTCCCCCCTTCCCAGCTGGCCGGGTCGTTCAACGGCAACGCGTTCGCCGCCTTATAGATTTCTGACGCCTGCGCACTTGCCAAACCGACGGTGAAAACGATGACAACCGCGCCTTTTTCCCATTTTTTCAGAATGCGCATATGAGCCTCCTTCTTTCGTCCAGCACCTCTTAGTTTATTAAAACAAGCGTACCTTTGGGCGTCACCACGTCTATCGTCTTTGCCGTCGCATTGATTTCCACACGCGTATTCCGTTTGCCACCGGTCACCGTCCAAACGGTTGCGTCCAGCCCCGTGCCCGAAGTGTAGGCGATGACCGACGCCCGGACCGGCAAATCATCCCCTCCCGCAATCCGGAGGGTCGCAAATCCCGCCGTCTTGAGTGTCGCGACAGACAGAAGATTGCCTGTGTTTCCGGCATGGTGCCAACAAACCGCCGAGCCATCGCGCAACCATAAAGCATCCATGGTCAACGTTTCGGCCAAGCCAATGTCAACGGTTGCATTCGCGTCCAGCGCCAACGTACCGCGCACCGTTCCGCCGCCGGAGATCGTCTGACCCGAGATCAACGTGACCGGCGAATTCGTGGCGGCCGGCAACAACAGCGCCGCGCCCGAATAGATCTCCACATCGCCGCCGCCCACCGTGACCGTACCCTGGGGGATCGTCGTGTTGCCCCGCGACACAAACCGGATGCCGTATTTCAACGCCAGTGCCGCAGACAGCGACGTCATCTCCGCCTCGGTCAACGCACATTCAGGGAAGAGCAGGAATGAAGCCAAATCGCCGGTGAAAAATCCTCCGCCATTGATCGACCCCAGCAGCAACCGTCTCACGTTCCGAGGCGTCGCGTGGACTCCCGCGCTCTGTGAAACCGACAGGCCATCCACCATCACCGCAGTAGACCCGCCGAGCGCGTTATACGACACGACAGCCACATGAGCCGCACCGTCGCAAAGGTCGAACGGTTTCGCGAAAACGGTCGCATCCGTTCCGCCGATGC
>CAZTDL010000433.1:0-4287 GCA_964612775.1 uncultured Lentisphaeraceae bacterium | reverse complement strand
CGAAGCGCTCACCGCTTTGGGCTACACCGTTGACCTGCTCACCGTGCCTGTCGGAAACCCGCCGCACATCTCCGGCGTCACCCGTTTAACCGTTCCTCGCATCCCCTTCAGCCGCAAGCTGCCGAACGGCCCGTCCGTGCGCCGCTTCATCCTCGACATTCTGATGTTCTTTAAGGCTGTTTTTCATGCCGGACGCACGCCCTATACGCTCATTCACGGCATCGACGACGGCGGCGTGGTCGCTTGGTTCGCGGCTCGGCTCACCAAAACGCCTTACGTTTTTGAGCGCCACACGGCGTCGGGCCACGATCACATCCAAGGTCCACGGCGCCTTTGGCTCGGCTTCTATCGCTTCATGGAAATGCAGGCCCTAAAAAAGTCTGACGCGGTCATCGGCAACGATGCCGCCACGTTAGACTTCCTCACCCGACTCGGGCTCAGAAGCCGAACCTGCGTTATTCCCGACATCCCCGCCGTCACCGCGGAAGTCTCGGTTCCCGCGCGAAATCTGGCAAAGGCGCGCTACAAGACCGCTGCCGACCAGACGCTCATCACCTGCGTTGGCTCCTATACCCGGTTTCAGGGGTTAGACCTTTTCTTCAATGCCATGCCGCGCGTGCTGGCGGCGTTACCGCAAGCCCGATTCGCCGTGGTTGGAGGAGACAAAACCGATATCCGGCGCATGCAGGAAGCGCTCAAAAAAGCGGGTATCGAACACGCCGTCACTTTTCCCGGAAGGATTTCCCCCGCCGAACTGGCGGCTCTGCTCACGATTTCCGACGTGCTGGTTTCCCCACGCCGTGCGGGCGTTACGGCCCCCGTCAAAGTGCTCGACTACCTCCATTCCGGCACACCGATCGTGGCGGCCGACACGCCTGCGAATCGCGCGATCCTCTCGCACGAAAACGCAATCATCACACGGACGACCCCGGAGGCTTTGGCCGACGGCATGATTCGGCTTTGCACGGCCTCCCCGTCTTTAGGGGCCAGCCTCAGTCAAAACGGATTTGAGACGCTCCGCCGAGAAAACCGTTTGCCCGCCGACTTCCGCCACGCGCTTCGTCGCTGTTACGCGTACGTCCTCACCACATCCTGAGCAAAAAGCGCAATCGTTTCTTTTGCTCCGTAAACGAACAAGCCGACTTTGAAAACCGTTCACGCCATGCCGCAAGCCCCTTTCAAAACGCTGACCGCGTGCTCCAGCCTGATCTTTATCGGACTCTCAGCCGCCTGCAACTGGTTTGTCCACCAGCCGCGCTACTGGCAACAGGCCAACAATCAGAAGCTGCCGGCCTGCGTGTCGCCCTGGGTCGAGCACCTCGGAAACGTCTCAGCCGACATCACGGACATGATCGGGCTCACGGGACACGATGTGACCGCCACGCTTTCCGCCCCTCTGAACACGAACCGTCTCGTTTGCGCGGGTTGGCCAACCCGCCTGCCCAACAGCACCGAGCCGAAAGACATCACGATGCTCACCAAGAAAGGATTTGTCGTCGGTTATTCGCCGTCTCTGCGCCATCCGGTTTGGGTCGCATATAAAACATTCCCCATGCGAAACAAGATGATATTGCCCCGCCCATCCAGTTTCAAATCCGATGGGGCCGCCCTCAACTCGCCACTTGCGAAAGACTATGCCAAAAGCGGCTATGACAGAGGTCACATGGCCCCCAACCTCGCCATCTCATCCCGTTACGGCAAAGCGGCTCAGGAAGAGACCTTCCTCACGTCCAACATCTGTCCGCAGCGCGCCGGACTGAACCAAGGCCCGTGGCGCGATCTCGAATTCCGCATCGCCGAACTTTGGCCGGACTGTTACGGCGAGGTCTGGGTTATCGCCGGAGCCATTTCGCGCCCCGGCGGAAAACGTCTGCCTTCCGGCGTGGACATACCGACCGCCTTCTACCAAATCGTCATCGCACAAGAAAAAAGCAAAATTCGCGCCTTTGCCGTCTATATGCCGCAGAACATCGGGCGCCGTTCCTATGCCCGCTCAACGTTGGTATCCATCGACGAGCTTGAAACGCTCTCGGGTTTCGATTTCCTTTCCGAACTGCCGAACGACACCGAGACGTCTATCGAGTCCGCGACGCCCACGCGTCTCTGGCCGGCCGGAGCCATCGGCGTCTTCCGACTTCTCCGCGAGCGTCTTCGCATCGACGATCCCTTCTGGAGCAAAATCGGCAAGATGGGCAGGCGGCACTTGACAGATTCACGTTTGAGTCGCTAACATGACCCTCTTTTCAACAACTAGAGGACCACCATGTTAGACGCATCCGATCTCCGCAAAGGCCTGAAAATCCAAATGGACGACGGTCAGCCTTATCTGATCACGGACTTCGACTTCAGCAAACCGGGTAAAGGCCAAGCCATCTACAACTGCAAGCTGAAAAACATGCTCACAGGGTCCACCATGAGCCGCAGTTTCCGTTCGAACGACCGTTTCGAAAAGCCCGAACTTCTGCAAAAGCAAGTCCGTTTTTCGTACGAGAGCGGCGGCAGGTATATCTTCTTGAACGAAGATTTTGAGGAGCTCACCATCAGCGCGGAAGTGCTCGGCCGCAACACGTTCTTTCTGTTGGACGATATGCCCGTCGACGCGCTTTTTTTCAACAACGAAGTGATCGAAGTCGAATTGCCCAACCTCGTCGAGCGAAAAGTCGTTGCGTGCGAAGTGGGGGCCAAGGGTAACACGGCTTCGGGCAAAGTAACCAAGCCGGCCACCGTCGAAGGCGGCTACGAGTTGGCGGTTCCCCTCTTCATCAACGAAGGCGACGTCATCCGCATCGACACCCGCACAGGCGAATACAACGACCGTGCCCGCGCCTAAAACAGCGCGCGTCCCGCGCAGGAACCTTCTCGTATGATCGCTGCGCCTGACACCATCGATTTCCTCCATATCCGGAAAGCATTGGCCAAAGGGTGCCGGGTTGCGTTGTTCATGCGCCATTCCGAACGTCCTGAAATCCGTTCGGACGACAAGGATTTTGGCCGTTTCCTGGGTCTTACGCCTCACGGTATAGAATTGGCGCGGGCGGCGGGGCAGCGGTTCGCAGGGTTTCGTGACGTGCATTTTTCCGCCAGCCCGATGATGCGTTGTCAACTGACGGCCCGCTACTTTGCCGAAGGCATGGGAATAGCCGACGCCACGGTGTCGGACGCCGATGTGCTCGGCGTACGGGGGTTCTATTACGAGGATCCTTACGCGGTTCAGAATATCATGCGTCAACAAGGCTATATGGCCTACATGCAGGAGTACCTCCGCAACGGAATCGCCCCTTATTCATGCCCGATTGAACCCGCCACGGCTCAAACCGCCGAATGGCTCAAACAACAAACCATCACACAACTCGGCGTGTACGTGAGCCATGACATTTTCATCGCGTCTTTTCTGACTGGGCTGAAAATGCGCACCTTCTCCGCCGAAAACTGGGTCGGGTTCCTCCATGGCGCGGCCCTGATCCAGACGCCGGCACAAGGCTGGGTCTGTCACGCCTGTGTCCCCGACCTCGCCGAAAGTCAAGAACCCGCACATTTCGTCCACTGAGGCGAATGCGAAAACCGCGGCAGGAAAACGCGCCGAACGGATTACGTCTCAAACGCGGGACGGCGCCAAGGCTTCGCGCCACACGAATTTCCCCTCTTCTGTCGTGACATTCGTCGTTAATTTGCCATAATAGAACACCATATTATGTCATCCGGAAAGCTAACCGTAAAAAAGGGGCAATGACTGATCCGCTGAAAATATTAACCATGCTGTCCTGGGCTCTTTGCGCTGCGGGCCTGACTTGGTATTGCATGAATATCGCGAGGCAGATCACCTACGTCACGCTCGCCGATGGCCGCCAGCAAGAGCGCAAATTACCCTTGTTTTTCCGTCTGCTGTTACCGTTCGTCCCCAACCTCGACGGACTCATCATGCGTCCCGCATTCGACGCCTCGCGCGAAACCGCCGACCGTAAACTCGTAGCGTCAGGGTACGAGGGTCTTTTGAGCGGACGCGAGTTTGTGGCCATCAAGATGCTTATGCCCATCGTTTGCGGTGCCTTCTGGTTCGCGCTGCTGCGGTTGCTTGTGGCGCTGGCGCCAAACTCCGCGCTGTCAGACAACTTCATCCTCGCGGGTATCCTGGGCATCGCGCTCTTCTACTGCTTCCCGCTGTTTTGGCTAAAGCGCGTGCTGTCCACCCGGCATCTGGCGATACAGCGCGCCTTGCCTTTCGTGCTGGACCTGCTCACACTATCCGTAGAAGCCGGCATGGATTTCATGAGCGCGCTTCAACGCAAC
>CAZTDL010000432.1:0-4288 GCA_964612775.1 uncultured Lentisphaeraceae bacterium | reverse complement strand
CATGCGGAGACGTCACCGGGGACGGATAACGGATATCATATACTTCGTGCCGATGATTACGTTCGCGAAACGTGCGGGAGTAGGTGAATTTTTTACCCGTAAAGCTTTTTTCGGCGGGCACGGTCACATGCTCGGGGACAGACGAAGTCGCCTGGCCCAAACATGTTCCCGCCAAAAGAATTGCAGCCCAACACCTTTTCAGCATCCCATTCCTCTCTTCCTCAACGGTTTTCTTCGTTCGTCATGCCTCATGCGGAGCGCGCCCACGATGTCATGATTGAATGTACACCGGAAACAGCGGCCGCGTTACAATCATTGATTCAGCGGCCGTTTTTTTGCAGCCTCTTCCGCTTGGCGATATTGCGCCCGGAAAAACGCGGTCCATTCGCGCAAGATGACGAGGCGGGGCACCTTGTTATATTCGGTCACGGCGCTCGACCACGTTAAGGGGAAAGGCTTATCAGGCATCGACTCTAAAAAGCGCATCGCTTCCGGATTCTTCGCAGGTCCGCCATGTTCGGCGACAGCTTGCCACGCGCGTTTCAATTCGTCGCCGGAATCCATGCACATGGCACGGATCAGATCACGCTGAATGCCGAAGTGGACACCGGTCCAACGAGATTGATAGAGAAAAGACTGGCCCAGCCGATACGCATCCGCCTCAGGCAGCCACAGCGGATCCGCAAGACAGGGACGGCGCTTTTCAAAAACAGCCATCGACATGGGCTCATCGGAAGGATAAAAATCACGCCGGATCGGCAATCTTCGCAAGGGGAAGCGTTTGGGGCCACCCG
The DNA here is from genome assembly GCA_964612775.1 of uncultured Lentisphaeraceae bacterium. Lineage (GTDB taxonomy): Bacteria > Verrucomicrobiota > Kiritimatiellia > RFP12 > UBA1067 > DAOPZC01. The sequence goes on along the minus strand of CAZTDL010000432.1, from coordinate 3,494 downwards.
GCGTGCCGACGCGATAGTTCCACAGTTTCTGTCCCTCCTCCCCCAGCACAAATTCAATGAAACGCACGGCCATCTCGCGATGTGGTGCGCCGCGAAGCAGACTGATCGGATCGGAAGTGACGCTTGAACCTCCGATCGGCGTCACATAAGTCATGACCGGTTTTCCGTTCGGAGGCGTGGACAATTCCGATTCCAGCCGGCCGAAAAAATCAATAACAATCCCCGCCGTCGCGGCCCCCATGCCGACATCCACAGGAACCTTTCCCGAAGCGTCAGTGAAATATCGGGCGTTCGCGCCGATGCGCCGCACCAAGTTGACACCGTCCAGCCAGCCGCATTCAACCGCCTCTTGATACGCCTTGGGCACATCCGACGGAAGTTTCGTGAAAACTGGGCCGTTTTCCGAAATTCGCGCCTCATACCGTCGGACCTGTTCGCGTGAGAATCCCGCCGCTTCGACCGCACGGGCGCACCGTGCGTGAATGATCATCTCAAACGCCTTCGCCACACTACCGCTCTTGGTGGGATCCGCAAGTCCAAGACGCATAAAGTAGCGCGGATCGGCCAAGTCTTCCCAGGCCATCGGAGGATGCGTGATGCCGAGGTCTGCGAGCCGGTCGGAATTGTAGCAGATGCCGAAAGCGCTAAGCACGCAACCGTAAAAAGCCGCACCTCGCCACACTTCCCCGTTCATTTCACGGGGTATCAGAACGTTTCCCGAAGCGTCTTCAAAAAGGCCGACAGGAGGACCGGACGCGCCCCATGCGGGAACGGTGAGCCCTTGTTTTTCCGCCTTCTCATGATCATACGCCCCGCCGCCGAAGAACAGATCCATCCGGCAAGAAATATCCGCCGGCTTATCGCAGGCTCTGAACGCCTTCCAAAGTGCCCATTCGTTTTCGTCAACGGGACATTTGCGCGCAAGAATCACCTCAGCCCCGTTTGACGGCCAGACAATATTCTGAGCCTTAAAAAAACGTTTTGCGGACCCCACGTACTCGGCACTGAGATATCGCATGATCTCCGTGGTTCCGCCGACCACACGCCAGTCAATTCGCACCGGACAGCCATATTTTTTCTGGTGCCATTGTGAAAAGCCTTCGGCGAACTCGCGACGGATCGCCTCATTGTGCGGCGTCACAACAACCGGTTCAGGATCACCCGTATGCCAATTGCCGACATCGGGCTTATTTCGAAAGAGAAACGGAAGCGCAATGACGGTTACGGCCAACAGGAAAATGCATAACTGTTTCATACTGTTCATAAGTGTAGCAGGAACACGACCTGAGCCTCCAACGTAAACAGGTGGCGGACATCTTTGCCCCGTTCCGATATGCCCCCCTCGCAATTATTGCGCGGTCACCTCTTTGACGGTTCTGATGCGCACGGGACCAAACAATCCGGAGGGCAAAAGCTCATCCTCTTTGTCCCAGTGATGCCACGTTGTGAACGTCAAGCGACCCGTCGGGCTTGGTTTGCCGTCCAACACCCACTGCGGCCATGCTTTCAGATGTTTTCCGTCCCACTCGCAATCCGCAGGCAACTGCTCGTCACCGATCAAACGGTTTGGCCAGAGATTGGTGACTTTGATCTGCAGGTCGTTCCTGCCCGCCCTGATCACGCCGGTCACATCCAAACGGTACGGGGGTTTCCACAGAAGACTCATCGCCTTCCCGTTGAGCGTCGTTTCCGCAAAATTTTTAAGATCGCCCAAATCGAGGATATACCGTTCCGACTTCTCTTTTTTAGCATTCCAAACGAAAGTCGTGCGATACGTCGCGGTACCCGAGAAGTATTTCACTCCCGCATCCGGATGATCGGTCCACGAGATTAACTGATCGAGCGTGACCTTTTCAGGCGCGCCCCGTTTGGGGGGGGAAGGATAACGCCCAAGGGCCCATAATCTCCATGGCCGCCGGCACGGACGCGATATCGGCCCGCACCGTTTTCCCCGACGCCATTGAGATGACAAACGCACCCGGCTTCCACGCGAGGATCGTCATATCCCCTCGGGCATTCGCCGACAATTCGTATGCGGGGATCGACATCGCCTGCTCATTCTCCAGAGGCAGCGACAGCATCTGGTTTTCCCCAACGCGGACCCGTTTCCGCCGGCCTTTATACAGGTATTCAACGTGCATCTCTTTGACCACATTAAAAGCCGGATCGCTCCCCGCCAAATCGTTTCCGGCCAGAACGGACAACGTGCCGTCCTTGACTAATGCGGAAAGTTTATCCGTAACATTGACCGCGCGAATCTCAGGCGGCGGGTCGTCGCTGATCACACCGTATGTCGCTCTAACGATTTCCGCGCCTTCGGGAATCCCGATCGTTTTATGTTCATCGACGCGCAAGCTTTGGGGCCGCCCCTCCACGAGAAGGTCGATCTTCAATTCCTTCTCGACCATGCTCGCAGGATCGCCCGCAAGGTCGTTGCTGGCGGGAATGCGGCGCTGGCCGTTCTTGACCAAGCGCTTGACAAGTTCGGTGACATCCACGCAATCGGGCGCGGCTTCTTCCGCAAAAGCCCCGTATTCGGCTTTCAAGATCGTCAGTTCGGCCGGAGGCTCTTTCGTTTCCCGGGCGACCTCCGTGCGCTGAATCGACACCGCATGGTCTGAAGACGGCTTGCGGAAAACAACGAACACAGAACCGGCAGGACCAAACGGCAACGTAACCGTCGTCCGGCCGTCTCGCTCCGAATAAACAGGCGCGGGCTCGACCACCCCCGTATCGGGATGCCACAGTTCCGGCCGTTTACCGCTCACGCGGAATGAGCAGGAGACTTCATTGGCGGCCGTTTTCGGGTTGGCGACAAAATAAACCTCGGCTCCCTTGACCACGCGATGGATATAATTCAGCCGGGCGCTCGCATCATTGCAGACGAAGTCCGGCCGGACATTCAGGATCGAGAGCGCCTCGACGGGCGATTTATCTTGCATGACTCTTTGTCCCAAATCCCGTCCGCGAGGCTCTTCACCTCGGCATCACACGCCGGATAACCGCTCAGACTCGGCGAACGTTCCGGTTTAGGGCCGAGCACACTCGCACCCGCAACGACCAGTCTTTGGATTTCGCGAAGCACTCCCGGCGGCAGTGACCTGTCATTCGGCAACACCAACAGGCGATAACTCATACCGGACGGCAAAACAAGGCGTCCGTTCTTAACCGACATCAATTTCAACGCTCCCGTATCGCACCCATCATAGTCGTATCCTTGTGGCATGCCGCCATGCATACTGTTCGGCGCCCCTTCGCCGCAATAGAAGCAGACATCGGCGACAAACGTGCCTTCCTGAAGAAGATACTGGCATCGGGCCTGATAGGTCAGCCAGTCCTTGCTCTGTTCCCACCAAGTCACCGTACGCTCAAAATGCGTGCCCCACTGCCCCATGGTCATTCCGGGCAAACGTTCCGGACGGGTCCATGGCTGGTGGGCGTAGCGGTGATAGATCACGCGGTTGACGCCGCCGCAATAGACCGCGTCGCCCTGC
>CAZTDL010000431.1:0-4293 GCA_964612775.1 uncultured Lentisphaeraceae bacterium | reverse complement strand
TCGTAGGGAATCACCGTATTTGTTTTTACTCTAGACCATGCGCTGCTGCCCGCAACCGGATTGACCGGCGTTTGGCCGAACGAACCGGTCACGACCGCCAGCCGCGACGTCAGTGCGCCTACAACGGACGTGTTGTTCGAGAACGTCAGCGTCAGGGTGTACACATCCTCCGACGCCGGAACAGACGCCCCGGAAACCTGCCAGAGGTAGTTCGAGGCGGACGTTACGAAGTTTGTGGAGAAGGCGCTGTTCATGCCGCTGATTGCCAATGTCGCGTTTGTCGCGTTCGTGTTCCAGTCCCACGTCAGGGGAACCGCGTTGGTGTAGACCGTCATCCAATGTTTGTTCCGGTAAGCGGCGTCCACCAGCACCGGGGTCGAATCGGCGAAAACCGCCGCACCGGCCAGGGCCAGTGCAATGGCGGCAAACGCACTCAACCTGTCATTCGCTTTCATTTCAATCTCTCCTTTGCATAACGCGTAACCACCCATTTATCACCGTTACTATACGCCTTAGATCTTCTTTGCGGAAGTCAGATTAGCGCAAAAAAATATCAGATTAGCGCAAAAAGGAGCGATAGCGAGACGAACTTTTTCGCAATGATCTCGCAAATGGTTTTTGTTTCGCCGGAACGACTTCTCAACGTGGCGAATGCCGCCTCATGTGTTTCCGGAAAGGCTTGGATGATTATGCGAAAATCACGGCTGACGCTTCGCGAAGGACGTTGATAGCTTTTGCGCGAGGAACGGTTTGCGCGATCAAAAAGGAGATCGACGCTGAAGGTTCTCTGCCGCGGCTGTCTTGAACGTTTTGATAGCGATGCGGGACGTGACGGATACTGACTTCTTGATGCGATTCTTTTATGCGTGAAGAAAACTTTGAATGAGAAACTCCCCATGAGGATATTTGCTCAGAATCAGGCGAAACTCGTTTTGGCTGTAACGGGAATAGTGGCTTTTGCGTCGGGATGCACATTCATGAGGGCGCGTGATGATTTGGCCAGACTCAACCACGCCGTTCGGATTAGCGGCACCGTGACGAGTCCATGCGAAACAGACAAGCCCCTCTGTGTGGCGCTATATAAAGACACGCCCGGTCTTGGGAACAAGACGCTGGTGGCCTATCAAGTGGTCTATAAAAAGGGTGCTTTTGATTTTCTGCAAGAACCCGGCACGTACTACCTTTTTGCTTTCGAAGATGCAAATGAAGACTATGCCTTTCAAGGGACCGAACGCGTGGGGTGGTACGGTTCTCCAAGTCGTCTTACCGTCGCTCCCGGCAGGAAGTCGGATGCGATCGAACTCGCTCTTCGTCCGCCTGAGCAGGCCCGCAAGGAATTGCCTTTCCTGTATGTGAACGCAAAGTTGCAGGTGCCCATGACTGTGGAGAACAAGCACGTCGGCACGGTGCTTAACTTGTCCGATCCCAGATTCGACCGCGAAACGGGTGTGTTGGGAATGTGGGAGCCGGTGACATTCTTTGAACGCTATGGTGCCGGTCTTTATTTTCTTCAGCCGTATGATGACGGGAAGATACCGGTATTGTTCGTCCATGGCGTGGGAGGGACGCCACGTAACTTTGCGACGCTTGCCGGACAACTCGACCGCAGTCGGTTTCAGCCGTGGGTCGTGCATTATCCGTCGGGGGTGCGCTTATCGCTTCTGGCGGATGGTTTCGCAACGTTATTGACGGAGGCCAAAGCCCGCTACAAATTTACGAAGGTGATTGTCGTTGCCCATAGCATGGGGGGGCTCGTGGCCCGTGGCGGAATCAACCGGCTGACCTCTGCCGGTAAAACCTTCGTGCCGCTGTTTGTCTCCATTTCTACGCCTTGGCAAGGACACCCGGGCGCGGCACTCGGGGTTGAACATTCTCCCGTCATTCCGCCTTGCTGGTACGATATGGCGCCTGGAAGTCCCTATCTTAAAGCGTTGCGGGAGACGTCGCTTCCGGCTATGACCGACTACTATCTTTTATTCAGCTATCGCGGCGGTAAAGCCATGCTGACGGACGGGAACACGGACGGTACGTTGCCGCTGGCCAGCATGCTCGATCTCGCTATGCAAAACTCGGCCGTCAAGATGTTCGGTTTTGATGAGACGCACGCCAGCATTTTGGAGAGTCAAGCCGTTTCGGTCTGCCTTAATCGCATTCTCGACACGATTTCTCGGTAAGCGTTTTCGGTGAAAGTGACCTTAAGTGTTGTTGAGAAGGGATTTATATCGAGGTCGTTTTGTTCAGCGCTCTTTCTCTATGGTCTGTCCCCGGCGATGCTGCAGCCGATATTGGTGGGGGGTGATTCCGCGGAAGCGCTTGAAGGTCCGGATGAAATGGCTATGGTCGCAGAAGCCGACCGCAAGCGCGATTTCGGCGATAAGGCGGGTCGAGTGGTCGAGCATCTCCCGCGCGGCGTTGATGCGCGTTAAGAGAATGTAATCCATCGGCGTCATTTTGAAGAATTTTTTAAAGCCGCGCCTGAACTGGCTGTTGGAACAGCGGGTCAGACGCACCAGATCATCGACAGTGATCGTCTCGGCGTAACGGGTGTTGATGAAGGCGGCCACATCCGAAAAGTTGCTGTACCACTCCGGAATCTCCTTGGCATCGGTGACAAAGCGATAAATGGCGGCAACGCCGATCACTTGCCTGTTCTTATCGTAAAGCGGAACGCGGCTGGTACAGATGAACTTGGTGGTCAGATCCGGCGAAAAAGAGATTTCGTTAATGAGCGGCTCGCCGGTGCGCATGACTTCACTGTCATGGTCGGCGTAGTCCTTCGCGCAAGTCTCGGGGAAGAGGTCGTAACTGGTCTTCCCGACAGCGTCGGAAATCTCCTTCACGTTGCAGTTTTCGCAGTTCCGCTTGTTTAGGAACATAATGCGCCCTTGGCGGTCCTTCAAGTAAGCCGCCGTATCCGGCATCACGTCCAACAGGAGCAGAAAGGCTTCGATGTTGCCGCCGACCCGTTTCAGAAAGTCGGACTGCGTCTTGTTTTTTTATCGATCGGCATAATGGCGTTCTTCGTTTTCGAGACATTTTCAGCGTGTTCATTTTGTACACTTTTTTGGAAGGATCATACAAGACTAATCTTGCCAGCGGTGTTATCCTTCCAACATCATGTGAAAGGGTTTAGGAAAAGAGTCGGTCTAACCTAAGCTTTTTTCCCGAAGGAGTGAACGGATAATATGAATGTTAAAAACATAATTTTTTGTCTGATCGTCGGATGGGACTGTCTTCAAGCGGTTGTGACGTTTGCCGCGACGCCTGCGGCCTCCGTCGTCACCGGCACAGATGTGCTGATTGACACGCGGATCAATTTCGTCGTTCGGTCCGCCGCGCCGGGAGCGAAGATCGACACGCTGACGCCCGGCGGCCTCATGGTCATCATTCGGTGACGTAATTATAAATTGTTTTGCAGACATAAAACCGCTGAACAGGAGTCTCCACAATGAATAACCGGAACAAAATCCGCATGATTGCCGCCTGCCTGTCTATAGGCACGGCTTCGCTCGCTTTCGCTCAGGCGTCTGTCAATCTGGGCGATGCCACGCTGACGCAGAATGCGGCGACGCGTATGGTCGAAGCTTCATACACGCTGACGGGCAATACGCCCGTTTATGTGACGCTCGGCATTGAGACCAACGGTGTCGCCATTCCTGCCCCTTCTTCGGTCTGGGGCGACGTCTCCACCTCGGAAAATCCTGCCGTCATCGCTCCGGGCGAGACCGTCAAAAAGATTTACTGGCAGGCGAAGAAAGACTGGCCGAGCAACCTGACGACTCAGGCGCGGGCGGTGGTCGCGGCGTGGTTCACCAACGATCCGCCCGCAAGCATAGCCCCTTACGTCGTGGTGGATCTCTCAGCCGGTCCGGCGGCGGCGAATTATCCCGTCCGGTACTCCGTGATGGCTCCCGATCTCACTACCGACACGTGTAAAACCACAGAACTCTGGCTACGGCGCATTCCTGCGGGAACCTACACGATGGGATCACCCACCAATGAACTCGGGCGAGAGATCGACCAGTACGAAACGCAACACACGGTGACGCTGACGAAAGATTTCTACATCGGCGTGTTCGAAACAACGCAGCAGCAGTGGTATCAGGTAATGGGCACGAAGCCCTCCTTCAACACCAACGTGACGTATTGGGCGACCCGTCCGGTCGAGCAAGTTTCCTGGTGCAAGATTCGCGAAAGCGCGAACGGCTCCACCCTTCGCGCCGACGCACTGACTTGGCCCGCGTCGGACAGTGTCGGGGAAGGTTCGTTCATGTATGTGCTTCGGCAGCGGAC
>CAZTDL010000430.1:0-4301 GCA_964612775.1 uncultured Lentisphaeraceae bacterium | reverse complement strand
TGATCGCCGGCGAGAAGGCGGGCATCATCAAGCAAGGTCGGCCGGTGGTGTGCGGGGCCATGCCGGATGGGGCCCGCGCGGTGATCGCGGCGAAGGCCGCGCAATGCGACGCGCCGTTTATCGACGCCGCCGAGGCGGTGTCGGTGTCGGTCACTAAAAGCGGGTTGGACGGGCAGACGATCAAAGTGACGACGCAGGACCGTGTCTTGCCTCCGGTGCGGTTGCCGCTGGCGGGCGCGTTTCAGATCGAGAATGTCTGTACGGCTATGGCGGCCTTGGAGGCGGCGGAGCGGTGCGGCCTGCCGATCCCCGATGCGGCTTTTGTCAGGGGGTTCGAAAACGTGTGCTGGCCGGGACGCTTTCAGCTGGCGGTGAAGGCTCCGCCGATGATTGTGGACGGCGCGCACAATCCCGAGGGCGCGCGGGCGCTGCGGCAGGCGCTCAAGGGCTGCAACGTTAAAAAACCGGTCGGTCTCGTGGCGGGATTTTGCGGCGACAAGGATGCGCTGACGTACTTGCGCCTGCTGGCTCCGGTTGTAAAACGCGCATGGGGCGTGGCAACCTCGAATCCGCGTTCGCTGACGGCGGATCAGGTGGCGGGCGTCATGCGTATGGCGAACATCGAGGGGGTTGAAGCCTGCGGAAGCATACGCGAGGCGTTGGCTGCGGCGCAAACGTGGGCGCGTGAGACGGATGGCGTGGTGCTGGTGTGCGGCTCGCTTTTCTTGGCGGGCGAGGCCTTGGTGACGCTGGGGGCTTTCCCTTGGCCCTGCGGTCGCAGCGATGCGAATGAGAGACTTGAAGCGGTGCGTCAGTAGTCTTAGGAGTGTTTCCGATGTATGAAAATGCGAATGTGGAAGTGATCGCTCGCGGCGTGTGTGTGGCCGATGGCCAGGTGTTGCTGTGTTACGGGAGAAAGGCGGCCTTGACCTATCTTCCGGGCGGGCACATCGAGTTCCGCGAGACGGCGCGGCAGGCACTCGTGCGCGAGATCAAAGAGGAATTGGGATGCGCTGCTGAGGCGGGACGTTTTCTCGGCTGTTGCGAGCACAGTTTCCTTCAGAAAGGTGAGCCGCATGCGGAAATCAACCTTGTTTTCGAATTGACGATTCACGGTCTTAAGCCCGGTGCGCAGGTGGACGCGGCGGAGGATTGGATCGGGTTCCGATGGCAAGCGCTGGAGAAACTCGACGAGGCGAACCTTGAGCCCTCGCCGTTTCGGGGACTGATCGCTGCGTGGCTAAAACAGCCGGGCGGGCATTTCGTATCGGGAACCGCGTGGAAAAAAGAGGCGGTTGGCGAATAGCCTTTGCGCGGAGCAACCGGTGATCGCGATTCTTTGAGGTTTTTTCGTCCTGCCGGTTTTCCGGATGCGCATTGAGAACGACAGGGGTATGGACTATAATCATGAGCCAAGTGTGTCGGAACCATCCGTTGGCGCGGGCGTTGATGAAAGGCGCTCTCTTGGCTTGTTGCTCGCGAAACGAATAAAAGCGTTGAGGTGAAAAGGAATGATGCGATCTCTGGTGATTGACCGTTCGTCGGCACGTCCCGGCATGGCTGTGTTTGAGGACGAGGCGCTGGTGTGCGAGCAGAAGTGGAATGCCGAGCCCACGCGCGCGCCGGAATGGCTGGCCGAGCTGGAACAGACGCTGTCCGGGCACCAGTTGTCTGTGGCTTCGTTTGGCCGCTTCGTGTGCGGATTGGGCCCCGGGTCTTTTTCCGGCATCCGCGCTGGTTTGGCGGCTTTGCGGGGCATGGCTTTGCCCGGCGGCATCAAGGTGTGCGGTCTGTCGAGCGCGGCGGCGCTGGCCCTGGAGTATGCCGACGGTGCCGAGCGTGTGACGGTCGTGGGCGACGCGCGGCGGAACCGCTTGTGGAGTGTCACTTACCGGGTCGACCTCGTGGCGCATCGCGTCCTGCTTGCGGATGGACGTGCGCCGACACATACTGCAGCCGATTTTCTGCTGACGCCGACGGAGGACCTCGTGAAGACGGTTCCCGAAGGGACACGGATCATATCGTCCGACTGGGAACGGTTGAGCGGTGTGCTGAGCGGCATGTTCGCGGCGGAACGGCAGGTGTCGCACGCGGTATTTCCTTCGGCCGTTGCGCTTGGCCGTTTGGCGGTGTCGTGTCCGGACGCATGCGTGGTGGAGCCGTTGCCCATCTATCTCCATCCGGCCGTGGCGGTCAAGGAACCGTTAGACGCGAGGAGGCCGGTGTTGGCGGACGGCTGCTGTACGGACGAAAAGAGAAGGTCGGATGACGAGAACCGCACGGGCAAATGAGACGTTTCAAATGATTGGAAAACCGAAAGCATGAGGCGTTGGATAAAGCGCGCTCTGATTTTGACGGCGCTTGTTTTGCAAGCGAACGGCGAGACGGCCGTGTTCCGGCGCAGCATGGACCGCGTTTCGAGCATGGACCCTGCCGATGCCGCCTCGCTCTATGCCGCACGTGCGGTCCAACTGGTGTATGAGCCGTTGTTGGAGTTCGATTACAGGGAACGCCCTTATCGCCTGATCCCCGGCTTGGCAGAACGGATGCCTGAGGTTCAGTCGAACGGGCTTGTCTATGTGTTTCGGCTGCATCCCGAGGCGCGTTTTCATCCCGATCCGTGTTTCGGCAGGGGGACGGACGGTCAGTTGCGCGGTCGGGCGGTTGTCGCGGAGGATGTGGTTTACTCGCTGAAACGTCTGGCTGATCGCCGTGTGGCCTCGCCCGGATCGTGGATCGTGGAGGATTCGATTGCCGGGATGAGGGCTTTCGCCGATGCGTCTGCCGCGACGAATGTGACCGATTACGGCTTGGCGGTCGAAGGCGCGAACGCGGTCGATTCCCGGACCGTGCGGATCGTGTTGACGCGCCCGATGCATCAGTTCGTCTGGTATCTGGCGATGTGCTATACGGCGGTGGTTCCGCATGAGGCGGTGGAGGCTTACGGAGACGATTTTGGGAGCCGTGCGGTCGGCACGGGCCCGTATCGGATGACGGGGTGGAGACGTAACCATGAAATGGTCTTTGCGCGTGATCCGTCTTGGCGCGGCTGGCGTGAGGGTCCGGCATCCGTGAAGCCGGGTGAGACGAGTGTCCCGTTTGATCGTGTGGTGTACGACGTGATCGATGACGTATCGACGCAGTGGCTTTGCTTTCTGTCGGGCGAGTTGGATTTCTTGGGCGAGATTGCGCGCGACAACTGGGATGTGGTGATCGACGGCACCGGGGGCTTGAGCGAATCTTTGCGGCAGCGCGGCATAACCCTCTATTCCATGCCGACCTTGGAAGTCGCGTATGTCGGCATCAACATGGAGGATGCGGTGTTGGGAGCCAATCGCAAGTTGCGCCAGGCGTTGAATTGCGCGCTTGACGGCGCGGCGTGGGTACGCTTCTTCAACAACCGCGCCGTGGTGTGCGACGGCCCCGTTCCTCCGGGAACGGCGGGTCGGTTAAAAACGCCCTTCCCGTACGCGTCTGATCTGGACAAGGCGAAAGCGCTGATGCGCGAGGCGGGATATCCCGAGGGCGTTGATCCCAAGACCGGCAAGCGTTTGGCGCTGACGTTGGATCTGGGGCGCACGTCGCAGGATATCCGCGAGTCGACGGAACTGATGGTTTCTTTTTTTGCGCGGGTGGGCATCGAACTCAAGCCGCAGTACCACAACTGGCCGACGTTCCTGCGGCGGGTGTCGAGTCGGCAGAGCCAGATGTTTCGGATCGGATGGATCGGGGACTACCCGGACGCGGAAAACTTTTTGCAGCTGTTCTACAGCAAGAATGTGTCGCCGGGACCGAATCGCAGCAACTATGTGAATCCGGCGTTCGACCGCCTGTACGAGGCGGCCTGCGCGGCGACGGACGAGTGCGAGCGCAACCGGTATTGGGCGAAGGCGCAGGAGCTGGTGCGCGAGGACTGCCCGTGGATTTTTCTGCACTTCCTGAAAACCTACAGCCTATGTAGTCCGCGCGTCAAAGAGTATGTGCCGTCCGATTTTCCTTTCGGCTCGGAGAAATATCTGCGCATGGCTGCCCCGGCGAAGTAGGGCGACGAGGCGGTCGGACGCTCTTCCTGTCTGGAGGAGCAAGGGCGGGCCGGTCCTTTATTCGTAACGGAGGCAGTCGATGGGGTTGAGGCGCGAGGCGCGCAAGGCGGGGTAAAAGCCGAAAAACATGCCGACTGCCGCGCTGAAGAGAAAGGCGATCAGCACGGATGATTCCGTGATGAGAATCGGCCATGCTTGGAGCTTTCCGACCAGCCGTGCGCCAAACATGCCGAGCAGGACTCCGATGAGCCCGCCCGC
>CAZTDL010000429.1:0-4302 GCA_964612775.1 uncultured Lentisphaeraceae bacterium | reverse complement strand
GGCCCGCACGGTTCATCTGCTCAGAACAAACCGCCACGGCGCGGAGACCTTGCTCCATCTCGTCGGCCTGCTGCTTGCGCTTTACGCGGGCACCGGCATCGTCTTTGAACGGACCGTCCCCGGACTCTGGATCGTCGCCTACGCCGCCCTCCTGAGCACGACGGGGCTTCTTGGCCTCTCCCTTTATGGCGACCGCGACGGCTGGAGCAATTGCCCGAAAATCTTCGGGGTGATCGGCATGGCGGCCCTCGCATACCTCTTCACCTGGTCGGGCATGTGGCAGGAAATAGGATGGGAGCATGTCCGCCACGGCTGGCAATACCGTCCGTGGGGCATTTGGCTGGACGGCGGCATCACCCTGGCCTTTCTGGCCGGCTGGGCCGCCGCCGCCCTGCGGGCCTTTCGCCGCGACTCCGTCGAAACGGTCATCCTGGCCCTTTTCCCCGCGATAGCGATCCTCTGCTTCGCAAACGGCTCCATGACGAAACACGCCAACACGGCCAACGCGCTCATCTTCAACGCGTTCATGCTCTCCCTCGGCATCATGTACATGGTCTTGGGCTGCCGGAACGCCAAGCTCCGGCAACTGAACGGAGGCATGGGCATCTTATCCCTGCTGCTTCTCACGCGCTTCTTCGACAACGGTTTCACCTACATCGCGCGCGGCATCGTGTTCATCGTCCTCGGAACCATCTTTCTGAGCGTCAACCTCGTCATGGCTCGCCGCAAAAAAATCGGAAGGGGCCCGCACATGAATAAGACATCCGCGTTTTTGCTGGCCGTCGTGATCCTCGTCCAGTTCGCCGTGATCGCCGCCCTGATCCGCGGCAAGGAACGCATCCTGCGCGAGGGCGACGTGTTCCTTTTCAAGACCCTCCCTATCGATCCTTCCGACCCGTTCCAAGGACGCTACGTGCAGCTCCGGTTCGAAGCCAACCGCATCTCCGGAAAGAGCGGGCAGGACTCGGGCTTGGAATACAGGGAGCCCCTCTTCGCCCTGATCGAATCCGACGCGGACGGCTTCGCCTTTTTCAGCGGATGGAGCCGGGACAAACCGGCGTCCGGCGCCTTCCTCCGCACCCGCTACCTCGGCGACCAAGGCAAATGGGATCAGGCGGGCCGGCGCTCGGCACAGAAAGCCATCCGCATCAGCCTTCCCTTTGATCGCTACTATATGAACGAGGCGAAGGCCCCGCAGGCCGAAAAAGCGGTTTGGGAAGCCACCCGCGGCACCAACTGCTGGGCGTCCGTCCGCATCCTGCAAGGGAAAGCGGTCGTCGAGGATGTCTTCGTCAGAGGACGCCCCCTGCGAGACCTCGCCGCCCAACGCGACAAAGAACAGCCATGAACCGTTCACCTCTTTCCCTCGTCCCCGTCTGCGCGCTTTTCTGCGGCGTCGCTCTGGGACAAGCGCCCTTCCTGCACAACGGCGTCACCGCGCACCGCGGCAATTCGGGCGAGTGCCCTGAAAACACGTTGCGCGCCTACGCGAGCGCGATCGCGCTCGGCGCGGATTGGATCGAATTGGATGTCCACCTCACCAAGGACCATCAGCTCGTCATCTCTCACGACAACGACACCGGCCACACGGGCGACAAGAAGCTCGGCATCGCGCACTCGACCTATGCCGAACTTCTGACGGCGGATGTGGCGGCCGGTTTCCGCACGGCCCGGAAACGCTCGCTCGCCGACTGTCCTCCCGTGCGGATGCCGCTCTTCGCGGACGCGCTCAGACTCGTGATGAGACAGAATCGCACGCGCGTCTCCATCCAGCCCAAGGACGACTGCGTTCAAGAAGTCTTTAATGTCGTCAGGGAATTGAACGCGGAGAAGTGGATCGGCTTCAACGACGGCAGCCTCGCGAAAATGCGGCAGGTCAAAACCCTCTCCAAAACCGTGCCGGTCTTCTGGGACCGCGACGCCGGCTTCGACGTCGACACGGATATCCGGACCGCGCATGAAGAGGGCTTTGAAAGCCTCGTGGTGCAAGCCAAGGGACTGACAAAAGAAAAAACCGACAAAATCCGCAGCGCCGGCCTCGAGGTCGGCGTCTGGACCGTCAACGACGAAGCCGCCATGAAAACGTTTCTCGCCATGGGCGTGCAGCGCATCTATACCGACTATCCCGCGCGCCTGCTGCGGCTGAAAGCGGGCGCGGAGCGACCGCCTCAACCGGGCGAAGGCAAGCACTCGGCCGTCAGATAGGCGCCGGTCGCATTGGCTTCCACGACGCATTGCGGGATTCCCCGCACGCAGTCCAGCGACGGCTGATGGGTGTGGCCCGCCATCACGCCCAAAAGATTCGGCGCGGAGAAGACCGTGCGGCAGAACGCCAGCGTCGTTTCGGAGTGTCCCCGCTCCGGCCATTTCGGGCGGCGCTCGACGGCCCAGTTCTTATCGTTCTTCGCACGCCACTCAGGATGACCGCAACCGAATCCCACATCCCGGCCCGGCGCGTAAAGCGGAATATGCATGAGCAGGATCAGCGGCAAGCCGCTCGCCGCCTGATCGCGGAAAAAGGCTAATTGCTCCGGCAGAATCTCATACGTCGAATCGTCGATGGCCACAAAACGGACGCCGTTGATTTCGCACGCGCCCATGAGCGGAGGATAGCCCTGGTAGAGCGGACGCAACCTTTTTCCGGCCCATTCGGCGCGCAGCGAAACCTCCGTGCCCGTCATGCCCTCGTAGTGCCAGTCGTGATTGCCCGCCACATAGAGATAGCGCAGGCCCGACGCCTTCAGCCGCGCATGCGCCCATTCGATGGCGGCCTCCGAGGGAAAACTGAAGATATCGCCCGCCAGCGCCAAAAGATCCACGCGCTGCTCTTTCGCGAGCGCCAGCGTCCTTTCGAAACTTTCCTGCGGATTCGTGGGCGCGCCGGTTTTGAAATGCCGGGTCTTGTTATAAGCCCTCGCCATGCGGCCGCTGTAAGCCTTGAAAGGTTCGCCGCGTTCATCGTCCATGAACAGATGGGTGTCCCCGATCACCATGAACCGCAGAGGCGTGCCGATCGCCGGACTGAAGAACCGCACGCGGTTCCCGTCGACCGCGAACGAGCCTCGCACACCGGCGCCCGCGCCACCCTGCGGCGAGGCGTGGACGCAGCCGAGAAACGGCAGCGCGGCCCCCGCGCAGACGGTCGCTTGAAGAAAATCACGACGGGATGTTACGATTTTCGCGCTCATTTATTCGGCTCTCAAGAGCAATCCGCCTGCGGTCGCCAGGACAGGCCCTCTCTTCATGGTCGCCTTCAGCGTCCTTCTCGCCCCTGCGGCGCGTCAGCGACGAGGCCGGATGTCGTCATAGAAATGGGCGAAGGCGGTCTGCATATAGGGCCCCAGCCAGAGGTACCCGATGCCCAACGTCAACACGCACAGCAGCATCCAGCCGATGAACCGGAAACCGAGACAAAACAGTTTCCACTTCTTTCCGCGCATCATCTCCTTGCTTCGGGTGATCGCCTGCAGCGCGCCCGCCGTCGGATCGTCTGCGATCACGAAGAACGTCATCGTATAAGCATAACTCGCAATGATCCCGGGAATAATCAGCAGCAAACTCCAAAGAAGAACGAAGATCGTCATCAGCAAATACGCGCCCACGGCCGTTCCGAACCTGTTAAAACCGTGAAACAGCCGACCGATGTCAGACGGTTCGCGACGCGCGAGCCGCAGAAACACGCACGCGAGCCCCACGAGCATCGGCCCGCCGACGATCAGGCTGAGCAACAAGCCCGCCAACGGAATCGAGTTGGCCACCACGATGATCACCGAATACAGCAGCATCACGCCGACGCCGAGGCCCCAATGCGTCTGCAGCGATTCGCGCGCCATGCGCATCAGCTCGCGGTTGTGCGTCGTTCCTCCGCCGCCGTACGGCACATACGTTTCCGACGGCACGTCGGGCGGCGTCAACGGCGGCGGCGACGTGAACAGCCCGTCGACCGACGAGGCCGCCGCCCACTGGTCGCCGAAGCCGGCATTCCAAACGAGATCGGTCGGCGTGAGCTCCCCCTGCCGCGCGAGACGATACAGTTCCTCCTCGTCGACAGGACCGAACTGCTGTTCCCGCTTCGTGTAATACCATTGCATAAGGCCTCTTTCTCTCTTTTTATATTTCCTCGTTCGCAGAAAACCGCCGCTTATCCGCATGCGGCCATATACACGACCGCATTTCAACTTGAGACAAACTTTAACAGACAGTCCATTCCTTTTCAAGCCGCGGATGGCCGAGGAAAACAAGGAACGCACGGTCTCTTCTTTTGATTGAGGATCGGCGAACCGAGGATTGATTGGATCGCTT
>CAZTDL010000428.1:0-4307 GCA_964612775.1 uncultured Lentisphaeraceae bacterium | reverse complement strand
CGGACGTGCACTACAAGCGCGTGCGCGACTACGTTGAGGATACTCCCGTTCCCGGTTACCGGCATGCGCCGGACGAGGCGCTGGAGGCCTTCCGCGACGTGAAGTTCGCGATCCGCATCCACTGGGGACTCTACAGCGTGTGGGGCGAGGGGCACGAGTCGTGGCCGCTGCTGAAATATGAGAACGATAAGCGTCAACGCTATCAGGATCTCTCGAAGACGTGGAATCCCCACGGGTTTGACGCCGACGAATGGATGCGCTTCTTCCAGCGCAGCGGCGTGCGGATGTTCGCTTTCACGGCGAAGCATCACGAAGGCTTTTCGCTGTTCGACACGCGTACGCGGGTCGTGAGGCGCATCGATTGGACCGCGCCGGGCGGGCCGGCCATCGTGCCGTGCGACGAGGCCTACAGCGTGATGGAGTCGCCGTTCAAGCGGGACATCGTGAGGGAGCTGTGCGATGCCGCGCGCCGTTACGACATCCGGACAACGCTCTACTTCTCGCATCCCGATTGGCACGACGCTGATTTCCGGCCCTACTGCTATCATCCGGTCTCGACGGCGGCGTCGAAGGCCGATGCTGGGCGTTTCGGCACCGACAAGCGCGCAAAGGGGTTCACGGCGGCTGATCCCGCGCCGGAGGAAAAGGCGCGGATGGTCGCTCGCCACCGCGCCCAGTTGAAGGAACTGTTGACAAACTATGGTAAGATCGATGCGCTCAGCCTCGACATGTGGATGGGTCCGGACGTGTGGCCCGAGCTTCGCGAAACGATGCTCGAGCTTCGGGCGCTTGCGCCGAACACGCTGTTTCGCGCGCGGGGCATCGGCAACTATGGCGATTACTACACGCCCGAGGGCTTTGTGCCCGGTGCCAAAGAAAACACGTCGATGCCGTGGATGTGCATTTATCCGCTCGGCAAAAGTTTTTCTTTCATGACCAACGATGTTTTCAAAGGCAGCGCGTGGATCATCACGAATCTGGTCGATACCGTCGCCAAGGGCGGCAACTTCATGCCCGCGATCGGTCCCGATGCGGACGGACGCTTCGATCCTGAGGCCGTGCGCGAATTCGAAGAGGCCGGCGCTTGGCTGAAGGTGAACGGCGAGGCCATCTATGCGACGCGGCCGCGGACGGGCGATCTGTGGCGCGAGGGCGCAACTGTCCGGTTCACCCGCAGCAAGGACGGGAAAACCGTCTATGCGCTCTGTCTGGCGTGGCCGGGACAAACGCTCAGCCTCGGCTCTGTTCAGCCGACCGCGGATACGGTTGTGACGTTTTTGGGGACGACCGAAGCGCTCTCGTGGAAGCGCGAAGCGGGTGGGCGTAAAGAATTTGTTGTCCGCATTCCCGAGAAGTATCAAGATGCCGCGAACAGGCCGTGCAAGACCGTGTGGGCGTTTCGCCTCTCGCCGGTGATTCCTCAGTAGAGATGCCGTCCGCGATAAGGCATAACGGCGCTGGCTCTCTGGTTGTCGCTAACGCGAGAAATTGGCCCAAGGATGCGCGGCGGCCCCACTCGTCGCGAGGGTGCCCGTGTCCGTCACGATGGGCCCGTACGTGTCGTTCGCGCTGATCGAGAAATTGTTGGTTTGTCCGATGCAGATGTTTCGAGTGATCAGGTTTTTCTGCGAGGTTGCCGTATAGATGCCGTAGTCAAAGGACCCTCCGTTTGCGCTGATGAAGTTCTGGTCGATCCTGTTCCCGCCGCCGCCGACGCAGTAGATGCCGTAGCCGTCGTTTTTGGCGATCAGGCAGTTTTGCACAGCGTTGTTCCCGCTCGAGTTTTCTATACGGATTCCTGTACTGGCTTGATCGCAAACGGAACATGTCTTGATAACGGTGTTACTCGTCGTCATCAGAGAGATGCCGTAGTTGCCGTTCGCCCGTAGCGAACAGCCCTGTATCCGATTGCCGGAACAAGAGCCTAAGTTGCCATACAGTTGAATGCCGTTGTTGGCGTTATCGATGATGACGCAGTCTTCGATGATGTTGCCGTCGACGTGTCCTCCGTTGCCGCTAAGATAGATTCCATACCCGTTGTTGTCGATGATCGTGCATGCCATAACCCGGTTACCGGAACAGAGACTACCGCCTACGCCGACAAAAATGAGCCCCGACGATGCGCATCGTACGATCTGCAACCTTTCCAGCCTGTTTTGCCGGGCGTGCTCGATGCGTGCGCCGTAGAAGAAGTGCTCGAAAGTGCCATTGCAAACGGTCACATCCCGGACGGGACGGTCAGCATCGCCATCCAGATAAAGGCCATAGTCTCCGTTGTCGCCGTCGCCCGAGACGGTGAAACCCATGAGGTCGATCGAAACATGGTCTGCCTGGACCAAAATCCCGTGTCCGGTCGATAGCAGATTCGTTGTCAGGTAATAGGAACCGGCCTCCGTGATGGTGTAAGGGGCGCTCGAAATGGGCGTGCGCGGCGCGAGCTGCATCAGGGTTTTCATGGTGGCGGCCGGGGCTCCGGGAGGAGTCAGTGGCCCCTGTGCCCACAGGTGAGGCGTTGCCCAAAAAACCGGGGCAAGGATCCAAACGATAAATTTCATCTTCATGTTGTTCTCTCGCTTCCTCTGGCTTATTCGCTGAACGGTAAAAGGGCTTTGATCCGATAAAAACGTTTCGATACGGCAGGGACCGCGATTTGGCGGCTCATGAGGCCAGTCGCGTCTCCGGACATGAGGCCGGCACCGCAATCCGTCCAGTTGGCGTTGGCCCCCAAGCTCTCCGTCTGCTGCAGGCGATACAGGCGTGTTGTCTGCGACGTCCATTCCACCCGGTCTGAAGTGCCGGAACGCGAAAAATCCGTCACACGCAAAAGCGCGCCGTTGTCTTTCGGATGGGTGTCGGCCAAAAACTCATCGGCATCCGTCGCGCCGTCCGCGTCCGCGTCGGCCGTGCCGCCGTGCAGGGTTGTCAGATTGCCCGCGTACCGATATTCCCAAGCGTCGCTGATGCCGTCCGCGTCCGTGTCGGGTCCGGTTTCGAGGCGTGCCATTCGCACATGGGCCACGGTGTTGCTGAAGCTGATCCAGCCGATGTTCGGGCTCCAAGCCGCCCCGCTCATGATGCCGGTCAGGAGATCCACGCACGGCTTACCGTAGGTCTGCTCAAACGTCACCCAGCCGATGTTCGCGCCGTAGGCGTAGCCGGTGAGACGGCCCTGCCCGTCGTGGTTCACGCCCCAATCGGCAGTTGAGCCATTGGTATAGTTCCACCCGTTGGCGGGACCGTTGCCGAAGCCGATCCAGCCGCATGTGGCGCTCCACATGTAGCCTGAACAATACGTCACGCCCAACTGGACGCCGTGGGTCGTATCGCCCCCGACACTCAGCCATCCCGCGTTTGCGGCATAGGCGAAGGGGTGCGACGCGTCGACCGTCGTCTCCGCAGAGACGCGCGAGGCGATCAGCAGCGCGGCGGTCATGCAAAAGATAGTTTCGGTTCTCATGGCTGATTCCGCCTAACGTGAGAAATTGACCCATGGATGCGCCGCATTGCCGGTTGTGCCTAAGGCCCCGCTATCGGAAACAATGGGCCCGTTGACCTGCGAAGTGCCAATCAGGTAGGTCGCCGGGGCCTCTATGCTTGTGTTCTGAAAGATCAGGTTTCCGCTGGAACTCGCGATCACAAGGTTGGTCGCGCCAGAGGTCGACAGCTCGTTGCCGGCGATGAAATTATTGGGCGCATAGTAGAGGTAGAGGCCGTAATGTCCATTGGCGTTGAACGAGCAGGCCGTGATGCGGTTGCCGGAACAAGTTCCTTGATAGGCCTGTAGGTTGAAGCCGTCCTCCTTGTTGTCGGAGACCGAACAGTCGCGGATGGTGTTGCCGAAGCACATGCCGCTAAATGAACCGTCTATGGCGATTCCATGGGTACCGTTGCTTCGCGCCTGAGACGAGAGGATTTCGTTGAACGAGCACCCGCCGTTGTTGCCGTTCAACAGGATGCCGTACACGCCGTTCCGCTCAACGGTGCAGTCGATCAGGCGGTTACCCTCGCATTGCCCCGAAGACGTTCCTGAGAGCACGATGCCATAGCCGTTCTCGGCTGCGACACAGCGGCGGAGCACATTGCCTTTACAAAATCCGGAGCTGTCCGCCCGCAGATAGATGCCGTAAGTTTTATTGGTCGTGCAGACGACATCTTCCAGACGGCATCCGCGCGCATTCTCAATCTGCACGCCATAATCGAAGGCGGAAACGGTGCCGTTCCGGATGCAGACCCCGCTGCGAACGGCGGAGGGGTCGCCGTCCACCAAGATGCCGATATCGCTTGCGCCCCGGTCGCCCGACAGGGTG
>CAZTDL010000427.1:0-4317 GCA_964612775.1 uncultured Lentisphaeraceae bacterium | reverse complement strand
CCGTGCGCAACTGCCTGATTCTGGGGAACAGCGCCGACGACGCCGGCGGCGGCGCGTACCTGCGCAGCGCGGCGACGAACGCGTTGCTGGAAAACTGTACGGTGTCCGCAAACGCGGCCGATTGTGGCGGGGGCGTTTACGCGTGCGACGGCACGAACCGCAACGGCATTATTTACGGCAATTCGGCGGTGAGTTCCGGCGATAACTGGGCGGTCGGAAGCGGCGGCGCGGTGTTCGAATACGTCTGCATGTCGCCGACGGAAGGACTGTCCGGGCACGGCGGTACCGGTTGCATCGCCGCCGATCCCCTGTTCGGCGGCGGCGGCGACTACCGGCTGAAAAACGGATCGCCCTGCGTGAACGGCGGTCGCAACCGCGACTGGATGACCGGCGCTGCGGATCTGGACGGGCAGGCCCGCGTGCGCGCCGGAACCGTCGACTTGGGCGCCTACGAATACGCGTGGCCCGCGCGTGGCAACGCGCTGGCGTTCAACGGAACCAACGCGCACGTCAACCTCGGCACCGACGGGCGACTGGCTCTCACGAATGGCGCGTTCACCATCGAGGCGTGGATCAAACCTGACGCGAAGACCGGCATCAGCGCGATTCTCGGACACAAAACCAGCGGGGCCGCCAATCCCGGCTACGCCTTCTACGTCAATACGTGGAACACGGCGGACGGCCGTCTGAAATTCGAGACCGAAAGTCAGAGTGCCGGGACGGTCGATCCGGTCGTCACATGGACGGTCTGGCAGCACGTCGCTGTCGTCTGGGACGGCGCCGCGCTGCGGTTCTTCGTCAACGGCGTGGAGAAGGCGGGTTCGGGTGGCGTCAATCTCACGGCCGGCACGGCGGCGGCGACGCTCGGGGCTTTTCCCACGCCGGGCTCTTTCTTCTCTGGCGAGATGGACGAAGTGCGCGTGTGGTCGGTCGCGCGAGGCGCGGATGAGTTGCGTGACGCCATGCACAAAACGCTCGCCGGCGACGAGACCGGACTGCTCGCCTACTATCCGTGCGACCGGATGGCCTCCGCTTTGTTGCAGGACAGATCCGCCAGTTGCCTCGACGGTGCGCTGTCGAACGGTGTCGCGTGGGTCGCGAGCACCGTTCCGCTGGCCGAAGCGATCGCCGGTCTCGCCAACCTGCGCGGCGATTGGATTGCGCGGACGAATTCGCTCGCCTCCTCGATCTTGTGCGTGTCCAACGCCATTGTCGTGGGCCCCGACTTCCGCGTGTTCGGACACGACGGCGGCGCGCTGGAACAGACCGCGGCCGACAAGCCGGGCAACCTGGTCTGGCGGCTGGGACGCGTGTGGCGGGCGGAGGGCGAAGGCGCCGTCACGGGCGATCTCGCCTTCGACTGTTCCGGCATCGCGGGCCTCATCGGGAACGCGGACAACCTGCGCCTCGTGTCCGGCAGCGGCGGCACGCTCGCCGGCGCGGCCACGGCGCCGGGGACGTATGCGGGCTGTGGCTTCACCGTCTCAGGCGTGTCGCTTGAGGACGGCGCGTCCTACACGCTGGGCGAGCAGGGGGCGCCGGTCACGATCACCGCCGCGGCCGGGGCGCACGGCGCGGTCGCGCCATCCGGCGCGGTCAGCGTGCCGTACGGCGGCGTCACCAATTTCGTCGTCGCGCCCGACACATACTGGCACGTGGGGGACGTGACGACCAACGGCGCGTCCGTCGGCGCGGTAGCGGAATTCGTTTGGACCAACGTGACGGCCGACGGAAGCTTCGCGGCCTCGTTTGCGGCGAACCTCACTTCGCATGAGACGCCGGAGTACGGGCTGGCGCAGTTCGGGCTGCCCGGCGACTTCGAAGCGGCCGACGTTTCGGACTCCGACAACGATGGCTATACGGCGTGGCAGGAGTACGTCGCCGACACCGATCCGACCAACGCCGCGTCGTTCTTCGCGATCACGGCGATCAGCACCCCTTCGACAGGTTCAGGACAGATGCGCGTCTCGTTCCTCTCCAGCGCAACGCGTGCCTACACGTTGCTCGGCTGCACGAATCTGGCCGAAGGCGCTTGGCAGACCGTGGCCGGCGCGGGGCCGCGCCTCGGCGCGGGCGGAGCGGACGCGCTCAGCGATACGAACGCCCCGCCGCAGGGGCCGTTTTACAAAGTGCGGGTGGAGTTGCCGTGAGAACGGTTTTTCACCAAGACGTCAAGGTACAAAAGAAGTCGATGCGAATTGGCGTCTTGACCCCCTTTACGGGTGAAAGGCTTTTCAGCGGTGACCTCATGCCGGATTGTCTATGCAGGTTTTTCGTCCCTCCCCTTGATTCCATATTGTGCCGAACGCGGTTTTATTCTACAACTACAGCACGATAAGGGTTGTAAAGCCCGTACAGCGCGGGCGAATCCGGCAAAAAAGGAAAAGAAATGAACGGTTGGTCACTGAAGTGGGTTTGCGCGGGGGCGATAGCGATGGTTTGCTGCGTCGGGGCGGCACCGAAGCCGGCGATCCTCAGCACGGACATCGGGGACGACATCGACGACACGTGGGCGCTGTCGCTGGCGCTGAAGTGTCCGGAATTGGACATCAAGCTGATCGTCGGCGACTACGGCAACGCCGAAGCGCGGGCTCGGCTGATCGCCAAGATCCTGGAGTCCGACAAGCGGACCGACATCGCCGTCGGTGCAGGCGTCCGCTCTGGGGCGAAGGATGGCCCCCACCATCAGTCCAAGTGGGTGGATGGCTATGAGCTGACACAATATCCCGGCAAGGTCTACACGGATGGCGTTCAGGCGCTGATCGATATCGTGATGGCGGCCAAAGAGCCTGTGACGTTGATCTGCATCGGTCCTGTTCCCAATATTGCCGAAGCCCTGCGGCGCGAGCCGCGCATCGCACAGAAGGCCCGGTTCGTCGGCATGCACGGCAGCGTGCGCCTCGGTTACGGACGCAACCCCAAACCTAGCGCCGAGTGGAATGTGCGGGCCGATCCCGCCTCCTGCCGCGCCGCGCTTTCCGCGCCGTGGGGCATCACGATCACGCCCCTCGACACCTGCGGCCTCATCCAGTTCAAGGGCGAGAACTATGCCCGCATCCGCAGTTGCCCAGATCCCATCGTGCAGACCTTGATAACGAATTACACCGTGTGGTCGGCGTACAACACCGCAACTGGACGCAAGGGGCCCGATCCCGCCGTCTCCAGCACGACGCTTTTCGACTGTGTGGCCGTGTATCTCGCCTGCACCCAAGACCTCTGCGTGATGGAAAAGCTCGGCATCCGGGTGACCGACGATGGCTTTACCGTTGAAGACCCCGCGGCTCGCCAGATGAACGTCGCCATCTCCTGGAAAGACCTGCCCGGCTTCGAGACGTGGCTGGTGGACCGGCTCTGCAAGTAGCGGGAAAGGCGGCTCGGCGCAGCCTCGCCCTCCAGCCTGCGGACAAGGCGGGCGTGGAGGGCGAGGCTGCGCCGAGCCGTGCAGGCTTTTAAATGGAGGAGTAAACCATGTTCACGTCTCGACGAGAATTTTTGAAAACGGGTGTGGCCGTCGCAGGCGCGTCCGCTGTACGATTGCCTGCGGCTGCCGCAACCACGCAGATCACTGCGGCAGGCACGCCGCTGCTCCATGTGACGGATCTGTTCCACCCGCATGGTGATCCGGACGACCACTTCGATCTGGCGGTGACGTACGCATTTGCGCAGCGGGGCGCGTTCGACCTGCGGGGCGTGGTCATCGACTATCCGCCCGACTTCCGCGCGGGCGATCCGGCGGTTGTGGCGGTGGCGCAGATGAATCGGCTGACGGGTTTGGCGGTACCGGTCGCCATCGGGGCGTCGCTCAAACTCAAAAGCCGACGCGATGCGTTGCCCGACGCTTCGTCACAGGAGACGGCCGCCGTGAGGTTTATCCTCGCGCAGCTGCGTGCGGCGGAGCGGCCGGTGGCGCTGGCGTGCGTGGGGAACGCGGCGGACATCGTCGTGGCCGCGCTGCGCGAACCCGAGCTGTTCAAGTCCAAATGCGCGGGCGTTTATCTGAACAGCGGTTCGGCGCATGACAACCCGTCGAATCCGGCGCAGCTCGAGTTCAACGTACGGCTCGATCCGGCGGCGTACGCGGCGATGTTCGATCTGCCGTGCCCGCTCTACTGGTTTCCCTGCTGGCACACGACCGAACGGCGCGAGAGCGGCTCGGACGGCAGCTTCTTCTGGCTGCAGCACCGCGAGGCGTTTGCGGGCATCTCGGCGGGGCTCTCCAACTACTTCGCGTACATGTTCGATAAATCGGCGAACGCCAAGTGGCTGCGTGCGATGAAGACGATGCCGTCGGCGACAACATGGGAGAAGATTCTGGGC
>CAZTDL010000426.1:0-4325 GCA_964612775.1 uncultured Lentisphaeraceae bacterium | reverse complement strand
GGGCGAATATTATCTGCCGATCCTCGACACTTATCACGCGCGCGACCTGCATCAGGGCCGTTGGCCGCGTTCGGGCGCGGGCGTGCTGGGCGTGCCGCTCTTCACGCACGTGTATCACGACTACCTCGCGGGTTACGGCAGCGAAGGCTGCTACGTCTCTGAGAAACCCAGCCCGCTCGCGTTGTATCAGATCGGCATGAACTTCGTCTGCGGGAAAATGCCGGCTACGGCACTCTGGACCCGCTGGCTCGAACCGGAGAAAACAGACAATGCGCAGCTCAGATTGCTCCGCGCGCACCTCGCTCTCTGGCGCGGCGCGGCAGGCCCCTATCTCAATTTCGGCCAACGCGCGGCGTCGCCCGAACTGGATGTGCCGCCGATCACAATGACTTTCACAGAAAAAGACGGCAAGACGAAGCGCGCGCTCTCCGTGCCTTCCGTGTTGCACGGCACGTGGCGGCTTGCCGACGGGCGCACGGCCACGCTCTTCGCCTGCATCGCCGACAAGCCCGTCACATTTGCATTCGGCTCCGAGAGGCTGACGCTGCAGCCGGGCGAAGCGGCGTTAAGGGAAAACCGAACGGAACGCCGCTGAACGGTCAACCGCCAGAGGCGTACGCCGTCCCCGCGCCATTGACTCCCTCTGCCGCATCGTGTATAAAAATCGGCGGTTTTGCCTTTTACACAGGTTTTGTTTGTTATGAACGCAACGTCTCACATACGTTTTCCCGCCGAATGGGAGCCGCAGAGCGGCGTCCAGCTCACTTGGCCGCACGCGAAGACCGATTGGCGCGACATCCTCGATGAGGTGATTCCTTGCTTTGTCGCCATCGCGAAAGAAATCGCGTGTCGCGAGACGCTGCTGATTGCATGCCCCGACAAGGATGCGGCGCGGCGTCAACTCGGCGACACGGTGAACCTTGCGAACGTCCGTTTCTGCGAGACGGACACGAACGACACCTGGGCGCGAGACCACGGAGCCATCAGCGTCTTCGCGGACGGACAGCCGACCCTCTACGATTTCACCTTCAACGGCTGGGGCATGAAATTCGCGGCGAACCTCGACAACCAGATCACGCGCCATCTGATTAAGCAAAACGTCTTCCAACCAAACGTCCGCCACCGCGATATGCAGCATCTCGTGCTCGAAGGCGGCAGTATCGAGTCCGACGGCCAAGGCACGATCCTGACCACCGAGGCCTGCCTGCTTTCGCCCAACCGCAATGACCATTTCCCGAAAGAAGAGTTGGAGACGTCATACAAAGAAGCTTTCGGCGCGAAACGTCTGCTGTGGCTGAGTCACGGTTACTTGGCGGGCGACGACACGGACAGCCACGTCGACACCCTCGCGCGCCTCTGCAGCGCGGAAACGATCGCTTATGTCGCCTGCGACGATCCGGACGATGAGCATGATACCGCGCTAAAAGAGATGGAAACGGAACTGAGGGGCTTCCGCACGCCGGACGGAAAACCGTACAGGCTGCTTCCGCTTCCCATGGCAGACCGCGTGATCGACGACGGGCAGCGCCTGCCCGCGACCTATGCTAATTTTCTGATCGTCAACGGTGCGGTGCTGATGCCGACCTACGGCTCGCCCAAGGACGAGACCGCCAAAGCCCGACTTCGGCAGGCTTTTCCCGGGCGGGAGATCGTCGGCATCAACTGCCTGCCCTTGATCAAGCAGCACGGTTCTCTTCACTGCGTCACCATGCAATTTCCGGAAGGGTTTCTGAAATGAAAATCGGACTTGTCCAGCAAATAAACACGGCGGATCGTTGCGCCAACATCGAGAAGCTGAAAGCCTGTATCAGGAGCTGCGCGCGGCAGGGCGCGGAACTGGTCGTTCTGCAGGAGCTGCATAACGGCCTCTATTTTTGCCAGACCGAAGACCCGTCGAATTTCGAGTTGGCGGAGTCCGTCCCCGGACCGAGCACAGAAGCGTTCGGCGCGTTGGCCAAAGAGCTGGGCGTGGTTCTCGTGCTCTCGCTTTTCGAAAAGCGCATGAAGGGGCTGTACCACAACACGGCCGTCGTCATCGAAAAGGACGGCTCTCTCGCCGGAAAATACCGCAAGATGCACATTCCCGACGATCCGGGTTATTATGAGAAATTCTACTTCACGCCGGGCGATCTCGGGTTCTCCCCCATTTCGACCTCTGTCGGGAAATTGGGTGTACTGGTCTGCTGGGACCAGTGGTATCCCGAAGCCGCGCGCCTGATGGCTCTGGCAGGAGCCGACCTGCTGATCTATCCGACGGCGATCGGGTGGGAGAGCACGGACGACACGGACGAGAAGGCCCGTCAGCGCGAAGCGTGGATCACCGCCCAGCGCGCGCATGCGATCGCCAACGGCGTGCACGTGGTCAGCGTCAACCGCACCGGTTACGAGGCGGACCCTTCCGGCGTAACGAACGGCATCCGGTTCTGGGGCAGCAGCTTTGTCGCGGGACCGCAGGGTGAGTTTCTGGCGCAGGCCTCGACGGATCAGGAGGAGTGCCTTGTCATCGATCTCGACCTCAGCCGCACCGAGGCGGTCCGCCGCATGTGGCCTTTCTTCCGCGACCGCCGCATCGACGCGTTCGGCGATTTGACGAAACGCTCGCTTACAGAATAACGCTTCGGCATGAGATTACTTTCCATCCTCTCGGTCTTCACGTTCCTGACTCTCGCCCACGAAACCCCAGCCTTGGCGGGCGAACCCGGCAGGCTGTGCTGGGCACACTATGTCGGATGGGGCTTTGATCAGATAAACGGTTATGGCCGCGCGGCGCTTGATCCGCTCTTGAGCCTGCAGAAGTTCAACGACCGCAGCCTGCTCGGACGCCATGCGCAAACCGACGAGGGCGTGAGCGAAGCCACCAAGCTCCAAGTCCGCGCCGCCCTTCAATACGGGATCGACGGATTCTGCGTGGATCTGGTTGTACAGGAGAGCAACCGGGAGTCCTTTTATGCGGATGCGATGGCCCGCTTCTATCGCGCCGCCGAAGGGACGCCTTTCAGAGTCGCTCCATGCATCGACAGCACCGCGCCTTCTCCCGACGCGATGATCCGCCTCTTCACCGCCTATCTGGAGCGCTTGGGCCGCCATCCGAACACGTGTCTCGTCGATGGGAAACCCGTGATCTTCATCTACAACAGCCGACCGCGCACGCTCGCCGAGTGGCGGCAGATTCTTGACGCCCTGAAAGCAAAGGGGCTCGAGGCTTACTGGCTCGTTCAGCCCATGGGCGAAGGCACGCTCTGGTCTAACCCGCAAACGCTCGCCGACAATCTGGCCGTGTTCGACGGTTTCTATGACTTCGGCATCAACGGTTTTTCGTCCGCGCAGATGCTGGAGCGCCTCACCAATGGCCAGAAGGCCCTAGACGCGCACCGTCCCGGCGGTCTGTTGGTCGCGGGCATTACGCAAGGTTATCTCGGCAACGGCAACAGTTTCTACCGCCCTTATCTGAACACGGGCACGCTGCGCGACACATGGGACGCGGCGCTCGCCTCAGGGGCCCC
This sequence comes from uncultured Lentisphaeraceae bacterium, assembly GCA_964612775.1. Lineage (GTDB taxonomy): Bacteria > Verrucomicrobiota > Kiritimatiellia > RFP12 > UBA1067 > DAOPZC01. The sequence continues at coordinate 822 of CAZTDL010000426.1, read as the reverse complement.
GTGGGTCTGCCTCACGACTTGGAACGACTACGTTGAGCATACGCACTTCGAGCCTTCGGTTGTCGGCCGAGACACGCTGCTGCGCATCAATCGCGACATCGTATCGCGCTGGAGGAAGGAGCCGGTCCCGCCGCGCCCGCCGCAAGTTTTTATCAGCTATCACGAAGAAGCGAGTCTCGGCGACGACTGGACGCTGGAAGTGCTTAGCCTCTCCTATGCCACCGAGTCCGCAACCGTCCGCGTGCGGCTGCTCGACGAGTCGGGCACACCGTGTTTTGTTCCCGATCCGGTGAACCTGCCGAGCGACCGGCTTTTCGTCCAAACCCTGCGCGTGCCGCAGATCGGCATGGACGGCGAGCGTCTCTTCCGCGTGCAGGTCCAACTCGCCACAGCCACGTTGACGAACGACTGGCGCGACCTCTACCCCGTCGCCGTACGGTTTGGGCATCTCGAAAGTTTAAGGACTATCCGTATTCCGTTGGACAGCCTCGCCGCGCAACCCACGCTAACGCTGACGCCCGATGCTTCAGGACATCTCGCGCAGATCCGTTTCGACCGCTGGACTTTAGCGGGAAAAATCGAGCTGCTGCGCAACGGCTGGCCTGTCGCCGAAGCCGAGGTCGCCCACAAAGGCACCCCGACGGCGACGTTTCGTTTGCCGGTGCCCGCAGCCTCTGCCACGCCCGTCGACCTCTTCATTGCCCGCTACAGCACGCTCTCCGGCGACGTGGCGTGGAGCGCGCCGATCCGGTTCCCCATTCCCCCGCAGCCGTCCGCAACCAACGCGTGCCCCGTCATCATCACCGGTTCGGATTTCGATGA
>CAZTDL010000425.1:0-4330 GCA_964612775.1 uncultured Lentisphaeraceae bacterium | reverse complement strand
GCCCGTGCCGGGGGCCTTTTCCGCCGCTGTCGGAAGAACAGTACGCGAGGCTGGCCGAGATGTTCAGGGCACAGGGAATCCTGAAAGAAAAAAGAGATTAGAACGTCCGGATAATGGGGGGCCGCCCTTTGCGCCAGTCGGTGGGCGTGATGCCGAACGCGCGCTTGAAATGACCCGCGAAGTGCTGCGGGGAGAAAAAGCCGAGCGATTCCGCAATGGCGGTGACCGTCGCGTTTGATTCGCGCAGACGCCGCTGGGCGGCGTGCAGACGGCACGCGAGCAGGAACGTGTACGGCGGCAAGCCCGTGAGCCGCTTGAAATGCGCGTTGAGACGGCTCTCTGAAAGCGCCGTCATCCGGGTTAGCCGCTCGATGGAATAATCGTGTTCGGGATGTTGTTGCATCTCGCCGATGATGCCGGAAAGCCGCCGATTCGTCGGAAGGGCGGCGTCGTTTTTTGCCGCTTTAACGACGGCGAGAAGAAGGTTGAGCACCGCCGTGCGCATGGCGAGACTGCGGAACGGCCCCATGGAGCTTTCGTCGTAGAGACGGAACAGCTCTTGGAAGGCGAGCCGCAGCGGCTCGCTGCCTTTGAACAGCCGATTGGGGAGCGTGCGAAGTGCTTCGCGGAGAAAAACCGATTCCTCAAGGGGCAGATGGAGGATCGGGCGACGGGGCGGACCGAAGCGGAAGAAAAGCCAATACATGACCAATCCTTTCGGATTGTATGAAAGATGATGCCGTTCCTCCGGTTGGGTGATGAACACATTGCCGGGGAGCAGATGATGGTCTTTCCCGCCACACTCGAAGACCAGTGAGCCGCGCAGGCAGAAAGAGAGTTCCATGCAGCCGGGGTGGATGTGCTCTGAAAGCGTGGGACGGCAACTCGAGTAATGGCTGTATCCGAGAACGGGAACACAGGGAATGCCGTCGCGTTCGAGCGTGAGCACGCGTCGTTCAGGTGTGTCGATGTGGTCGAAGAGAGGTGTGCTGTACGGTTTTAACACGACGCTATGGTATGCGATTCAAGCGTGTACGGCAAGATCAGGAATACCGCCATAAATCACGGAAGCGCAACGCGGACCCGATAGAAGAAAGCATTGCCCTCATCGGGCAGCACGACGGTTTGGCGGTGGCCGGTGCCGGTAATCGGTTCTGCCGCATTGGCCCATGAGGCCGGTGTCAAACAGACGGAATGTTGAACCGTATAAATCCGTCCTGTCGCCGTATCAAACGATAGGCTGAAGCCGCCTGTTGCCGACACCGTCGCACTGACGATCACAAAGCAGCTCGCGCCGTCTGTCGGATCGGTCGCCGTGATGTACTCCTCCCAGGCAGGGAAGCCGTCGCCGTCAGAATCGTCGAGTTCGGCCGCGTTCCAGTCCGGGCCGGCGTAGTAACCGTCCAGCCAATCAATCGGCGTGCCTCGTGCGGCGAAACCGGCAGCCGTCGCGTATTCGTATGCGCCGCGGTCCACCGACACGCCGATTACGCGTGCCTGGCCGTCCAGATCCTGCGAAGAGGCGTCAGCCGAGCAGGCGTCGTTCGTTCCTGTATTTAAGCAGGGGGACTCGGCTTGCAGACGATAGTTGCCTGCCGTTGCGTCAACGAAGAGCGGGTCGGCATCGCAGTTGCCCCCTCTGTCATACTCGCCCTCCGGTAACGGTATCGTTTGGCTGTATCGGAAATCGGAATAGGCCGTATTCGTTTCCGCAGGAGCGTGATTGCCCCAGATGATCGAGTTGATGACCGTACACCAGCCGACCCCGCCGCCATACTCCGTCGCCGTGTTGTCGACCACGGTGCAGAGTTCGACGCTTGATTCCGACACGCCGCCCGCATATCCCGCCGTGTTGCCGGACACCAGTGAACAGATCACCGATTCGCCATATGCGCCGCCGCCATCGTCGTGAGCAACGTTATCCCGGATGACACAGCGCGTCGCGGGCGAATCGTACAGACCTCCGCCGTCGCCGTACAGACACGTATTGCCGGTCACCGTGCATCCGGTCAGTTCGCACCGGTAGGCGCCGCCGCCATACGAATCGGCCGTATTACCTCCCACAATGCAGGTTTCCGACAGGATGGCGCTCGAACAGCCCCCGCCATACCCGGCTTTGTTGTCGCTGAAAATGCAGCCGCTCCACGAACCTCCCCATACGCCGCCGCCTTCATCATTAGCCACGCACGCGGTCACGACGCAGTTGCTGCCGCCCGCCGCACCGTCCGCGCAATAGATGCCGCCGCCATCGTCCTCGTCCGTGCCCGTCGCGCCGCCTGCGACGGTCACGTCGATCAGACGTGCCTGTTTGTGGCCCAGATAGACGCCGCGCACGGCGGCAGATCCCGCCGCAGTCACGCCCGGTTCGTGCCACGCGCCTTCGATCACAACGGGCGACGCCCCGTTTGCTCCGCGTACCGTGATCGGCTTTTCGATGCACACTCGATTTGTCTGGGTAAAGCCCTCGGCGGCTTGTCCGCCTCTGCGATAGGTGCCGCCCGCCACCCATACCGTTCCGCCCCAGACCGCCGCGTTGACGGCATCCTGAAGATTTGTGGCCGCAGTCTCCCACGATGCGAACGGAGGCGTGTGGTTGCCCTCCGTCGAGGCGTAGACCGTCCCTCCTACGACAGTCACGATCTGCGTCGCGCACACGCTATGTGTGAGATTGCTGGCTGTGACGCGGACCGTATAGACGCCGACGTCGGGAAAAGCGTGGCGGACCGGATTCTGGTTTACGAGCCCCGAGCCGTCGTCAAAGTCCCAGGTCAATTCGCCGACGCGGCCGACGATTTCCGCCCAGAATTCCGGCGCATAGTCCGGGCCGAAGGTCGCGTAATCGGCGCTAATCTTGGCGGACAGTAAGCCGGACGCGCTCTCCGCATGGCGTTCGTCCGCCCCGATGTCGGAGGTGGACTCGAAGTAACGCGCCTCACCGTCCATGTCGCGCCCTTCCGTCCCCGTCATCCATGATTTGAAATCTCCTCCGTTGACGCACGGAGAACCCGCGAGCAGATGCGGATCCGTTTTCCCCGTCAGTTGCGGCGACGCTTCGACGAGATCGTAGGTGAACGACACGCTGTACGGGGTCGTGCAGCAGCGGTAACTGACCGTGGAGGCATATTCGGACGCCGAATCAGCCTGATTGTAGCGGATGACGCTGTAATACGCTGTGCCGCCGTACGTGCCGCCGGCGGACGGCGCGGTGTTCGCCACGACAGAGCTGTTTTCCAGCGTCGCGTAATAGGTGCCGCCGCCGCGAACGTCCGCCGTGTTCGCGGAGACAACGCAACTGTACAGCGTGCCGCAATACGCGCCGCCGCCTTGTGAGGAGGCGCGATTACCGGCCAGACGGCATCGATACAGCGGGCACATCGGCGTGACGGCGAGCGGCATGGCGTAGCCGCCGCCGTCGTTTGCGGCGTTGTTGGTTATCAGCGTATCGTACACGCTTGCGTAATACACCCCGCCGCCGTATGATGCGCCGTTGTTGTTCATTATGGCGCAGCGAAGCACGGTGTGGCTGGTGCTGCCGCCATAGTATCCCGCACCGCTTCCGGAACCGGTAATGCGGTTTCCGTCCATGATCGAGTCGATCAACAGACCCTGATACACCCCGCCGCCCGAACTTTGCGACTCGTTCGCCCGGACCACACAGTTGCTGACGAGACTCGCGTAACAGATGCCGCCGCCCCAGCCGAGGCTCGTGCCCGAAGAATAGACGCCGTTACTCTCTACGTGTGTGTCGAGAACGCGCCCCCGATAAATGCCGCCACCGCGGGATGCCGCTGCGCAGGCCGTCACAACGCAGCCGCTGACCACGCAGGTTTCGTCCGCACAATAGACGCCGCCGCCGGCATAGTCTCCCTCGGTGGCCGTTGTCGTCCAGCGCGTGCGTCCGCCCGTGACCGTGAATCCGCTCAACGACGCGCCCCCAGCGAGATAGACGCCGCGCACAGCCCCGTCGCCCAATCCGTTGGTGACCGGTGAGGCCGAGTCTGAACCGACGATGAACGTCGCGCCGGGGCCGTCCACCGCCGTAACCGCCACGCCGTTTGTGACGGACAGCCGGTTTATCAACGACAGGCCATTGGCAACGCGTCCGCCTGCGGCGTATACGCCCGCCGCCACGCGGATGCGTCCGCCCGCCATAATGCCGTCTGCGGCGTCCTGCAGATTTGTTGCCGCATCCGCCCACGAGCGGAAGGGCGGTGTGTGCGAACCGGAGGGCGACACATACCTCGTATCCGGGGCAACGTTCACCGTCAGCGTCGCCTGCACTTATCACAGCAAAAATAGCAGATAAGAGTATAAAATATCTTTTCATAGT
>CAZTDL010000424.1:0-4348 GCA_964612775.1 uncultured Lentisphaeraceae bacterium | reverse complement strand
CGCACTTCAGTCGATCCGGCATCCGCGCCGATCCCGACCAAAAGCATGACCGATAACACGCAAGCATAGTTCATTGTTTTCCCCATTGTCTTTTCCTTATCTGTTTTAAATACGCTTCAATCTCGCGCAACACAAGAAACCGCTTCCCCGCATCCGAACTGCGCGTGATCGTCACGCGCAGTTTCTCAACAGTGACAGGCTCAAATTGACATGCAACAGGAAGCGCATTGTTGTGGCGGTTATGCGTCGCGGCGTCTTTGACTGTCGCCAGCAAACGCCGGTGCCCGTTGATCAGCGCCTCGACGGTTAAGTCTTCAGGCGCGCATTGGTTTTTCCAGTTCAAATGGCCGCCTTTTAAAACAATCGTGTCGATTCGTGACGGCGATGGCGGCGTTGCTTCAATAACGACCGGCCACGTTTCGAAAACCTTCGACGACATGCTTGTGTCATCCCCATCAATAATCTCGTCAACCGACGCAGCCTCAGTTCCCGATTTGATTGAATGGGCACGCCCTCCGTCGAATATGGAAAGGACACTGCGAATCTGCGGCGGAAGTTCCATCCGGTTTTGGAAAACATCGGAAGGTGCGGCTTGGATAGCACGCGACACATCGCCGAGCACCGGCCAAAGATCGGGCCGAATCAAACACATTTCCTCATAGACGCCTAGGAAATCGATCCCTTCCCGAGCGAGCGTGGACAACTGGTCCCGCATAAACGCCCCTCGGTCTGCGGACTTGACCGTGTCGGGGATACCTGGCAGCCAGAAATCAAAGCCGACGCCGATGCTGTTTTGTTGGCAGAGCGCGACAAGTCTGCGCATGCGTTCGTTCGCTTCAAACGTTTCGACGGAATCCCCATGAATGCGCGGCTCGATCAGAAAATCGTCGCACAGCTTTTCCTTAATGATCGTTTCAGGAGGTATAACCCAACCGCCGCAGCTCGTATCCAGCATGGATGCCGGGGCTTGGAACAGGCATAACCGTTTCCCGGTTTCCTTAAAAAGAGGACGAATCTCACGCAACCATTGCAGAACGTAATCGCCATAGATCCTTTTCAAACGGAAGGTGTCGTACACCCCGTTTGCGGGTTTTCCCCATCGGCTCTGATACGCTTTTAACACAATATCGTTGTAGAGATAGGACAAATAGTCGTGCCGATTGCCGTCCCAAATCGAGTTATGCTGATAATGTGTTTTAAGGGCGATCCCCGCCACGCCTTTCCGACTCAACAGCTCCTTCACGACCGCGGTCTTATAGCGCCGGACATCGGGATAACCGAAACAAAGCAGCCCCCATCTCGTCCGTCCCTCGCGGTCGACGGCGCGATATTCGGGGTGCTCTTCAAGAAATTTTGAACTCCACGCCTGAACGGGCGGCAGGGTACGGCGACCGTCGTCGAACGGATCGAACCACGCGTACAGCGCCACGCCATTCCGTTCCGCGGCTTTTCCCGCTATCGCCAGCGGATCGCCGTCCTCAATCGACTGCCTGAACAGCGCTTCCGTATAGGGCCGGTCCAAAATTTTGAAGGCTTTATCTCCGTTCGGAAACTGACTCTTTTTAAGCGCCGGACTCAAAGTGCGAAAATCGCCGTTGAGCGTCACAAAAGCCGCGCCGCTCAACCGCCACCCCGTCGGTTCTAGCAACGAATCGCCCGCTTCCATATCACCGTTCGCGAGACGTTCCCGTCCGGCAGCATCCTTAAGCGACAGCGCGTCCGTCACAAACACATGGAGGTCCGGCCGACCGTATGAAAAGATGCCGACATAGAACGGCCCGCCACAAGAGAAACCTATCTCCTGTGTCTGAAAAGCCTCCGAAGCAGTCTCCCCGCCTCGCGCCAACACCCTGCCGTCCGTCGCGTCGATGACAGCCAGAAAAGCTCCTTCCGCTGTCGGACACCTCCAGCCGATCCATTGAGCCAAGCGCCCGACCCATGAAAGAGAAACGGGCGGCAGCGGTTTCGAACTGATCGCGCCGCGAAAAACAAAAGTGTCCGAAACGGTGTTCTCCACACGCTGTACTAAACCGCCGAAAGAAAGACGCTTCAACGCAGACAGCGTCGGGGCTTTTCGTATTCCGACGCCGACCTTGGCGGCAAACGCGCCGTCGGCGCGGCGACTATCGGCGTTGGACCGAATAACGGGCACCTCGGCAATGTTATAGTTGAGCGCGGAAGGATAACTGGCGATCTGGCACATCGACCGCCATGTCACCCGCTTCACCCCGTTGCTGCGACATTTCGCGAAAAGCTCGTCGATTTCCCGCCTTCCGTAAAACGGACGTCCATAGAGCGACTGTGCCACCGTCTGGTTGTCGTAGGTATCGACGTCCACCTGCAACACGGGGCGACCGGACGGCTCCGCACAGACGGCGGGTGCAGCGCCACTTGCACATTCAACATACGCGCATAGCGCACATAAGATAGCAAGACGGAGATGCCGCAAGGCACAGCTTGAGGTTTGCAATTTTTTATTGAACATACTTACCATTCGTGTCATCGTTAAACAGGCCTTTTGACATTCCGGACATGCGAGTATCGTGGGCGTCTTTGCATCACAAGCTACTTGAGCATCACCAGTGTTCCGCGGAGCGGGATAGGCGAGATCACCCGGTTGCCTGAGGCGAACTCAACCCAGTTCCAGCGCTGAACGCTGGTGGCGCCGATATTTATGCTGCCCCATCTCATACGCGGTGACTCGACGTTGTCACTCGTATCCGCCCGTGTAACGGTGCCTTTGAGCCAGCCGTCATCATAGTAGCGGACAGCCCCGTTCCCGCCGTCGCCCGAGGGGTCGTAGTACATCTGCACGATGTGATAATCCACGCGCCGCGCGTATTTGCCCAAAGACACGACCTCATTGTTTTGGTTGCAGTAGTAGCATGCGACCGGCGTAAACATCATGCTCCAACGATTCGTCCCGTCCTGGTCTTGGACCACCATCGCGGAGGCAAAAAGCGGAGTGGACGCGTCGACAACCCGAACCCGCGCGCTGGCGGTCCAGCCTTCGGCGTTCCCGATGACGTTTGAGGGGATGAGACCGTAGTAGTCGCCAAAGGACACGCCTGTATCGACGCCTTCCCAATAATTGGTCCCGTTCTCCGCTCCTCCGCTCCATGTGATGCTTTGCCGTGTGAGATCGAAGCTCGCCACGTTTGCAATTCCCTGAATGCCGCTGCTGCCGTCGCCGAAGGAAGTGAAATTGTAGACCACGGCGTCTTGATAACTCAGATGGGAAAAAGCTGCGGTCGGGCTTCCGTCGAGGTAAACACCGGCCTCGCGCGTACGCCAATTCTGCGTCCAAATCAGTTCATGCCAATTGGTGCTGACCTCAACCATGTAACTGACCATTGAGGAATCGTTGTAGTAGCGAATGCGGTCTTTGGCAAAGGAGACGTAGAACATCTGTCGCCCGGTGACGCCGTCCGGGCGCGGGCCGTTGAGTGCGCACATAAACTGCGCCTGACTGTCGGTTTGTGTTTCATCGACCAGCCGAAAGCGCATGCGGCAGGTTGTGATCTGATTCGTCGCAAACATCCCTTCGGCACTCGTTTGGTTGTAGCTCGCATACGCCCATGAACTGGCCGTGTTGGTCATAATCAAATGAAGGGCTTTTTCGCCGGTGATCTCGTCGGTCGCGATAGACGTTCCTCCGGCCTCGAAACCCCTTTTCGTCCAAACCGGCAAGGACGCCTCCGGCAGAAGTCCGTTCGAGGCGGTATAGAATAAATCTTTAACGCCAGCATCGTAACTCCAGCCTTCGTTCAACGGGTCCATGCCGCCATTGTGAACCCAAGTAAGAGGCTCGACCAGTTCATGCGTAGTCCATTGAAAATACTTGATCTCCGCGATGCCGATCACTGTCGAGGCACCGTCTCCGAACATCGTGTAGTTGTAGGCCACCGCGTCTTGAGCGCTGGCCCAGTTGGAAACGACAGGCGCTGTCACATTATCAAAATAAACTTTGGCGTTGTTCGCGGCCACATCGATGATCAGGCGCATGGTGTGCCAATCCGTGCCGAGCGTTGTGCCATTCACCGCAGCACCGTTACGTTGAATACTGTTCTTGGCAAACTGCAGCAACCAGTAATTACGTCCGGCGCTCCCGTCGAGACGGGGGCGGTTTACAATGAGCGTCAATTGCGGAGTCGCGTCCGGCTGACTATTGTCGGCCAGACGGAAACGCAGGTCCATCGTGATCAGATCGTTGGTCGTGCCGGACCCGGGCGCGCTCGTCATGGAGTAAATAGGCCAGCGGTTGGCCGCGCTTGCACTGTTGGTATGGATCAGCATCAGCACATCGCCCTCATTGCCGTCGTTGGTAATGGCCACGTAATTCCCGCCG
>CAZTDL010000423.1:0-4378 GCA_964612775.1 uncultured Lentisphaeraceae bacterium | reverse complement strand
ACCATAAATCCGCTCCCCCCGCCCATCGGCCGATCACCATAGGTGCCGGGGCTGATAAAAAAATCGATGTCCGGTGAAGCGTAAAGACGCTCATACTCCAGATGACCGGCCCACACCATACGCGAATGGGTCAGTTCAAGAATATACCCGAAGAACATGCCTATCTTTCGATGACGGGGGATTAGTGCCCGCGTTTTGGCCGCGAAACCCAACACCGTATCGGCAATCGTATCGCCGGTGAACTGCGCGTAATCGATGATGTCGCGTTCAAACGCCGGATCGCGAAGCAGGTTCTCAAACGACGCCCGGTCGATACGTTCCAGCGCGGGAACCGGAATATCCGCCTTGCCATGCGTCTTGAGCCACGTCTTCCATGCTTGCGTCTTTGTTCGCCCCGCGACCCCTCGGCTATAGTCCATCCATTCGTCGGTCTGTCCGCATGCCAGCAAGTAGGCTTTTATCCGGTCACCGTAACGCGTCTCCATGTGTTTGACCACCGCCTCAAGGTAATCGCCGGTAGCCTTGCGCCACGCCGGGTTGGCGCACGCGCAACTCAGCATGGTGAAACTCTCGCACTCGGCACTGTGCCCTTGCAGCGACAGTTGCCGCTGCAGCCAGACCGGCGTATTAAGGTCCATCATGCAGATAAACTCAGCGTTGCTGTTTACCGCGAGAACATCGTCATATTGTTTATCGAGCGAGACGAAATCGTACTTTCCGAACCAACGCCAAGTCGGCGGATATTTGGAATACGGCAAACCCAACGAGTTATCGGTGTTTCCCGCAAAAACACAAACCGTATTGACACCCGCATCCTTGAACTGAGCCATGGCCCCAAACTCAGGCCAGAAGGATCGGTAGGAGAACGCCAGAGGCTTTTGCCCTTCCGCCGCACAGACCGAGAAAGCGAACAGCGCCAACGCCACCATTCCAAAATAAGTTGTCGTTTTCCAATGCATGCGAAAAATCCTTGCGGACACAAAAAACACCGCCGTTCGAGTAATTTCAACTTTACGTCGAAACTGAAGCTCGAGCAATCATCATTATGCGAACTCGACCCTCGATTTTGCGAACTCGACGAATTCGTTAAACATCCGGTCAAGACCACCGTACAGCGACGATGAAAACCGCCCTCCCTCTCAAAACACATTGCTTTTAAACTGTTCAAGCCATTTGGCCAACGGCGATTCCCACGCCTCGCCCCCCTCTGCGCAAAACCGCTTATGGTCAGTTCCCCCGTTAGCGAGAAGCTTGTAATCCGCTCCGATCAGCACCATAAAATCCGCATCCTTGCCCAAATTCATGACTTCCTTTGCATCCCCGACGGCCAAGGGCATAATTCCCACCGCATCGGGTTTAATCTGCCATTCCGATGAACGGCTATGAAGATACCGAAGCGTCTGCCGCAGAGTTGTCGAGTCTATCGCATCCCCTTTCCCCAAATCCAAAATAAACGCGTGAACGGCCTGTCCGTTCAGCCATTGGGCCCGGGCCTCCGCCTGCGCCGTCTCCTCTTTACGGCAAAGGATAAGGACTGCCGGCGCGGGTTGCTGCGTACCGGGCAATAACCGTTTCGATAGCGGCAGAGGGCTGTCCTTAATCGTTTTCCGAACCTGTTTCGGGGCTTTCCTCTTCGTCTGTTTAGGCACCGCCTTCACCGGCTCATACGATACGAGACGCTTATCAATAATCGCAGCGGGGCCGTCATACACGGGAATATCCTTCAACGTCACCGTTTTGTCACCGAACGCCACCTGTTCAGGCATAAGCTCATAAACGTTACCCGTTATCAAATCCAACCAGACCGGATCTATAAAGCGCCCCTCCTTCACTTCGATCTGCACCGTTTCAATGTCCGATCCATTGCCGGGGATCTCGGAGCCATTCCATAGCGCGATGACATCCAAACCGCTCTTTTTATCGCGGAAAGCAAATCGAGTCAGATTGGTGTTTGTCCCCGTCAGAAACATCGCGTAGTCCGGCACCCTCTCCAATGCGTCGTTGAAAACGGTCACCACGTTCTGAACCGCATAGTAGGCGGTCTTGACCTTGATAATCGAATTGTCGGGATTGGTTTTAAGCAGCCCGTAGCGCGAGATAAAATCCTTGCTATAGCTTAAATCCGAAATACAGAATACCGATGAATCGACGCCATAGCCGAGGTCGCAGAGCATCCGCCGCGCATTCCATTTCGCGTGCGAATACTCGGTCCAGTCAATACCGGAGAGAGCGTACTGAACCTCTTCGGACGCACACCCGGCTTCCCCCTGCCACGGCCGGATCTTCGGCGCGACCGCCTGCAACATGGCATTAAACCCACCCATCCCTCCGTTCAAGCGGTCAGGGTTCGCACTGTAGCCGTGATAGATCGCCCAGTCAAAAAGATCGAGTTTGCCGTGCGCCCTGATTTGTTCAAGCATGACCTTGATCATGCCGGTGTTCAGCCCCGCCAGCACAAATGCGCCGACCTTAGCAGCGGGGTCGACGCGCTTGATAATCGCGGCCGTACGCACGTTATTCGAAACGATCAGCTCGGGCGTATTCTCTTTTCGGAGGTTCGGTTCGTTGTACATCATCCACTCTTTCACGCCCTTGACGGAGTAATGGCGAACCATCGCCTCGACCCACCGATCCCAAGCCGCCAAGGTTTCGTCGCCTGCCGGAAGCAACCCGCCCGGACCGGTCGCGCCGCCCGGCTCATACAAATGGTTATTGTAGGACGTCTCAAGACACACCTTCAGGCCCTGGCTGTGCGCATCGTCCACGATGTGGTCAAGCCATGCGAAATCATATTCGCCCTTCTTTTTTTCCGTCCGGTTCCATCCGCCCTGCAGGCGGATGCGCTTAATTCCCAGCGGCACCAGATATCCCCGATACGCATCCCAATTCGCCAAATTCCGATCAAGCGTCTCGCACCCCAGTGACCACATCGGCGTTTCAATCTCCGGCACGCTTTTCGGGATTAGCGTGCCGAGCTTCTTCAGGTCAGGCTTGAGCGCCGATTGCACACGCGTCTGAGTCTGATCGAGCAACGGAAGAGCGGGTAACGCCTTCGGTTTCATCTCTGAAAAGAAACGTGTCGGACGCAAAAACTGCTCGGGATGCAACGCGCATGCCGTTAGACGCACCTCATCCAACCAACCATCCAAACCGCGTCCGATCACGAAATCGCTATCGTCATACACCAATGCCGCCGCGACCGTCCCGCCTCCGCACGCCAAATGATCAAGGTACAACCCGGCCAGACGCGTCTGCGCATCATATGTTAAAGCCACGTGATGCCACGCGCCATCATCCGGGAAACGGGCCCCGCTAAAACATTGGTTGAACACGCCGATACGGCCACCCTCCGACTTTTGCTCCGTATCGAAACGCACCCCCAGCGCGCCAGCAGGCGTAATCGACAACGACCAACTCGCGCCGGACAGCCCGTTGCGACGCTTGCTGGCGATCAGCGCATGGCGCGAATGCGGTTTCGCCACCTTGACGAAGGCTTCCAGCGTGAAACTCGCGGGCCTTACAACCCCTTCGCGGCCGGAAACGACCACGTCTCCACCGAGCGGCGCAGCGCCTTTCACGCCCTCCGGCACAATGAAACGCAACGACAGGCGATTCCCCTTGACCGCAGGTTGTTCGTCGACACTGTCCCACAAATCTGCAAAGGCACGGTCATCCGCATAAACGGGCAACGCGCCCTTTTCGAACACACCCGCTTTTCCCTTCAGCGTCTGCCCCCCCCGCCGTCGAAACCACAACCTCCGCATGTTCACCAACCCGGCCCTCCTCAAAGTGCCAAAAAAACGCAGGGGCAGCACACGACACGCCTGTCGCCAGGAATCCCATCATCATTAAAAACACAAGTCTCATTTCCATTTCCCGTTTGATGTGCCAGATGCCGAAACAGTCTGTCCGACAGGCAGCGGCGGCTCGATCCCAGTCCTATTCCACCTCGTCGTAAACGCGCACAAAGTCTACGACGAATGCATCCGGCATCGCGGACTTCTTCAGCAGATCCGACGGCTGATCGCGGGTCCCGTTCCTGTATCCCATGCATTCGGTCGAGACCAAAAGAAACTCCTCTGTATGCGAGACCGGTCCATCCGCACGCCATGACTCCTTGCCGTCCACGTAAAAAACATAGTTGGTTTTGCTCCAATGCATTCCGAACGTGTGAAACCGATCAGACGTTTCCGCCAAGATGCGGGTACCGGACCCCTTCGACTTATGATTCTTACCATAGCCGTCCCAGTGGATATTATGGCTCATTTTGTTATCGCGCGTGAAATTCTCCATAATATCGAGTTCAACACCCGACATCGCAGGGTCGAGGTTCGCCCCGATGATCGGCGATTGCAGCCAAAACGCTGACCACCATCCC
>CAZTDL010000422.1:0-4382 GCA_964612775.1 uncultured Lentisphaeraceae bacterium | reverse complement strand
ATCGTTGCATCATGTCCGATCAAAGCGGCAGACAAAAATATCGTTGAATGGATCCAATGTGTGATGCCAGCCGTACTTTTCCATGGTGGAGACGAAAAGCGGCAGGTGATCCCGTCCGGGATCGGCGATGACCGCGTGACCGCCGCGGACGCAAAGCGTGTCGATCGCGCAAACCAGTGCGGGGATGTGGCGACGCTCGTAGAGCAGATCGCTCCCGATGACGAGATCCGCCGGTATGGGAAGCGTCGGTTGCGGATGGCCGTCGATGGGGAGGCGTGGCTCTGATGCCGGGGGCGCGAGGACAACGTTCCAATCCAATTTCTGGTAGTCGAGCGTGAGATGGTTTAACGCCGCGTTGTGGCGGAGCCACGGCCCTGTATCGGGATGGAAATCGGTGGCAAGAACATGCGCGCCGAGATGGGCCGCAAGGACAGAAGGAAGCCCTAAGCCGCAGCCGAGTTCAATCACGCGTCGCCCCGACACGCAGTCGCGATGCTGCCACAGATAATGGGCGAGACCATGCGCAGCCGGCCATAAGATGGCATAATAGGGGATGGCGTCGACGGCTTGGGGGTCTCGCTCGGCCGCCTGATCCAAGAGCGCGTCGAGGTCCGGCGGTGTTTCCATGATGAGGGTGATGTCACCGATCGTTATCGTGTGACGCCCTTGTGGAGATATGGGGTCGCTCTTCATGGATAAGCATAGCCCACGCGCAAATGTTCCGCTACGGCCGTTTAACGCGACTGCGCAATCTCTCTTTTACGTGTTAGTCTTCCGTGCTTTGCTGCTGGCCGATGTGGCAGATCCATTGCCGCATGGCTTCGAGTGTCTTTGGCCATTGGGGCCCCGTGCGCAAATCAAGGAATCTGTCGTAGAGCGAAAGCCAAGCTGTCCAGAACGTTTCTACGAAGAGCATGCGTTCCTCAAATTTGCCGGCGGGTTCACTCTGTTCGCCTTTGGGCAACTTGAGGGACCGGAAAGCGAAGTCCGAATCCATCGTGGCGGAGAATACCTCATCGTTGTGCGCGATCACGACTTTGGCGCGTTTCAGTTTCTTGCCGCAGAGAAGCGCGGTGCCCGCCTCCCGGCTGTTGAGCGGCGAGCCTTTGCGCAATACGGCTTCATGTGCGCCCTGGCCTTCGCGAAAGAAGGTGAGCGGGCCTTCGAGCATCATGCCGAACTCGCGTCCGTCGGGCAAATGGAAGACGCCCCCTTCTTTCTCCCAAGAAAACCAGAGCCATGTGAAAAAGTCCATCCCGAGCGTACTTTCGTTCGGCGGTTCCAGCGCGGTGTCCGGCGAGAAACTCACGGGCTCAAGATCGTTGGCGTTGATCTGTTTGCGGCGGATCGCGGCGGTCTCGGGAGTCAGCAGGATAGGCAATGAGCCCGCCGTTTCCTTGAAAACGGGAGAAAGGGTATCGATCATCTTGTCGGAAAGCGCGGTCGCGAGCAACAGGTCGTTACGGAAATCGACGACGATGGGGATGCTGCTCAGGGTCGGCGGCATGCCGGGCAGGAGCGATTCGGTCACGCGCTGTTTGATTTCGGCTTTGACGGCGCGTGGCAAGAAGTCGGTTTCGCGGGCTCGCATCTCGACATCTTCCTCCATCTTTAAATGGGCGCGAAGAAACGAGGCCGGCACCTTCTTTTCAGCGCGCATGAGCTGGGCAT
This sequence comes from uncultured Lentisphaeraceae bacterium, assembly GCA_964612775.1. Classification (GTDB taxonomy): domain Bacteria; phylum Verrucomicrobiota; class Kiritimatiellia; order RFP12; family UBA1067; genus DAOPZC01. The sequence goes on along the minus strand of CAZTDL010000422.1, from coordinate 2,711 downwards.
GAAGATAGGGCCCGAACAGACATTTTTCCTCAACGATCTCGCGGTCGAACAGATGCCGGCCGGTGACCCACCCGGTGATGGGGTCGCGTTTCAGCGAGGCGATCGGCGGCGCGGCATGCTGCGCGAACAGATCGATGAGACTCGAATCGTAGGATTGCTGTAAATAGAAGAGCCGGAAACTCAAACTGCCACTGTCGAAAGCCATAGTCGCCTCATTGGAGTGAAAGAAAGGTGAATAGAATACCTTCTCTCTCGGCTGATGTCAGCCGCTAATTCGGAAATGACCCGCAAGAATGTGGAAAATCCACTACTCAAGAGGGCGGGATTTTGTTAAAGTGATACCCATGAAACTGAAGAAATCTTCTGTTGATGCGGCTGAGGCCGCGGGACCAACCGTAGGTGGCGCTTTTGTTTCAGAGCGTCTGCGTAATCCGGCCGATGAACTTGCCGTGCAGGCGGGACCCAGCGTGGGCGATAAGATCGGTGGCATCTGCGCCATTATCGCAACGGTGTTGCTGGCGGCTATCACCTTTATGCTTTATGTGAATTGGAATCTGATTAAGTCAGCCTGATGCCGGGAACGGAGGACGGTTTGATGAACATGATACGCAGATGGCTTTGGCGTCTGCGGGGTCTTTTTTATACGGCACCTGCCTCGATTTCACTCGCGGCAGTGTGTTTTTTTGTTTTTCTGGTTCAGCAGGCGGCGGAACGGGTTGAATTTGTCTACGGTTACTCTTTCGGCCAGGCGCTGGTTCCGTGTTTCGGGTTGAATGGGCCGCTTTTGGTTCGAGGTTTTTTTTGGCAGCCGTTAACCTACATGTTCCTGCATGCCGGGTGGATCCATCTCAGTCTGAACATGTTAACCGTGTTGCTGTTTGGCTCGGGGCTTGAGATGGAGATCGGCGGACGGCGTTTCTGGCGGGTTTTTCTGACGGGCGGCGTGCTGGGCGGTTTAGGTTGGCTGGCGCTGACGGCGGTGTTGCCTTATCTGCCGTCCGCCGAGGCTTTGACGTTATGGATGCCGCAATCGGTGCGGACGTGGTTGGGGGGCGGGAACGCGGCCGGACGGACGCTGGACGCCGCTCTGTGCATCGGCGCGTCCGGCGGCGTTTTCGGGTTGATCGGTGCCTATGCCGCGCTTTTTCCGAACCGCGAGGTCTATGTGCTGTTGGTCGTCATCCCTGTTCGTGTCAAAGCCCGTACGTTGGCTTGGCTGTTGGGAGCTCTGACGGTCGCGGAAGCGGTGTTTGTGCAGTCTCAGATGGCCTATGCGGCGCATCTGGCGGGCGGTGTGGCGGGCTATTTGTGCGCGCGGCGCATGCGTCTTGACGAGTGAGAAAGGCGAATGAATGAATCTTGAGGATTTAATGTCGGATCCGCGGGCGGTCGCGGCGGTGGAAGCGGCGTTGGCCGAGGATGTCGGATCGGGCGATGCGACAACGTTGGCGTTGGTTGATCCGTCCGTGATGGCGACCGGCGAGATTTTGGCGCGCGCGGCGTGCCGTGTGGCGGGAGCGACGGTCGGCAAAAGAGTGCTGGAGTGCGTGGATCCCTCGTTAAAGGTTGAGATCGTTGTGCCGGACGGATCCGATGTGGCCAAGGACGGCACGATCCTGACAATCCGTGGCCGCGCCGCCTCCATTCTGGTGGCCGAACGGACCGCGTTGAACTTTATGCAGCGCTTGTGCGGCATCGCCACACTGACGAATCGTTTTGTTCAGGCTGTCAGTGCGTACGGAACACTGATCCTCGATACGCGTAAGACGACACCTAATTTCCGGCTGTTTGAGAAGTATGCGGTGCTGTGCGGCGGCGGATCAAACCACCGGTTCGGGCTCTTTGACCGCATCCTCCTCAAAGACAATCACCGGCGGCTGTGGCAGGGCGGTGATCCTGATCGGCTGGATTTGGCCGTGATGGCCGCGCGCAAGGCCTATCCGGAACTGATGGTTGAGGTTGAGGTTGAATGCGTCACAGAATGCGTGAGCGCGTTGCGGGGCAGGCCGGAATGGATCATGCTCGACAATATGAGTTGCGACATGATGCGCGAGTGTGTTGCCCTGTGCAGAGGCCTTTCGAAAACCGAGGCTTCGGGTGGCATTACGCTTGATCGTGCGCGCGAAGTGGCTGCGACAGGCGTGGATGCGATCTCGCTCGGTTGTCTGACGCATTCGGCGCCATCGGTGGATCTCTCTCTGGAGTGGAGTGTGGTGTAGGATCCGCTCGGCACGAAAGAATCTTAGGAATGAGAGGTAAGCGTTGAACGGTAAGGGGCAGGGAAATGTGCGATGCGTGGTCATCGATGTCGGTAACACGTCGACGGGAATCGGTTTGTATGACAAAGGTAAGCTCTCGCGTGTCACGCATGTGAAGGGGGGCATCGCGAAAGCCCCTGATCTCTGTGCGGAGGCGGTTCGCAAAGCCGCCCGAGGCATGGTCAACGGCGCGGTGCTGGGGTCGGTTGTGCCGCGTGTGAATGCCGCTTGGCAACGGCTTGCGCGAAACGAATTGGGGTGCGAATTGTTGCTGGTCAAGGCTGGGCAGCCCATGGATGTGACGGTCGATTATCCCGCGCCGGAGACGATCGGCGCCGATCGTCTGGCGGATGCGTGTGGCGGCGTGCGGCGCTACGGTGCGCCGTTGATCGTGGCGGACTTTGGAACAGCTTTGACTTTTGATGTGGTGACCACGGACCGCCGGTACGTGGG
>CAZTDL010000421.1:0-4388 GCA_964612775.1 uncultured Lentisphaeraceae bacterium | reverse complement strand
GCATCTCAACACATAACGGCCCGCCGACAGGAAAGTCGCCTCCGTCGCATGGGTGAAGGGCGGATCGAAATAAACACCGCCCGGCCCGCTGACCTTCGTCCAGACGACACGCGTTGTCCCCAACACGCCGTCTGCGTCGGCGACCGTCGCCGTCAGCGGCAACGCCGCGGGCAGTCCGACGGATGCCGTCGCGGGCAGCGAAACGGTCGGAACCGAATTTTCAGCAGGCGTCGCCACGCGCGACACCGTCACTTCGTCGTTCGCGGAATACGCCGAATTGGTCGCGATCAAGCGAAAAACATAGTCGCCCATGACCGGCAGCGTCACCCGCGTGACCGCGCTTGCCGGAGTCTCGATCACCGCCGCTTCGCCGCCTTCCGGGGCCGAGACAAGCGTCCATGCCAATTGCGCGTTGAAGCCGAGTCTCAACGCGCTGTCGTTCGCGTCGCCGATCCGTCCCTGAAGGGTCACGTTTCCCGCCGCAGCAGAAAAGTCTTCGCCCGCCGAAACCGACGGGATACCCGCGTAAATCGCCTGCACCTGGGCATCGGACAGTGCGCCGTCGTAGAAGCGGAAATCGTCAAAATCGCCCATGAAGGGACGGGTGCTGTTTTGTGACACGTTCCCGTAATACATCGTGTACCCCGTGTCCAAAACCAACTTACCGGCGACTCGTTCAACACCGGTCGCCGCTTTTCTTCCGTTCACATAGAATTCGGGAACGCTTGAGAAATCGTTGCTCTGCGCGTTGTAGGCCATGCGACTCACCACCGCGTAATGGGCCCAGACGCCGCTGTCGGGACGAATCGAATACGCCTGAGAGACGGCATGACCATAGCCTTGGAAAGTCACCGAATTGTTGTTGTAGGAAAAATGCAGCATAAGATTTCCCAACGAGCAATTCATGATGCGCGGATAGAAATTGCCGGCGACAACCGGCGTCTCGGACGCCCGATCCTGCCTGACCCACCCCGCGAAAGACCAGCTCGAAACGCTCGGACCGTTTGTGAAGAAAGAGAACGCGTTCGCGGCACCGTTGAAATTCAAAGCATGGCCATCGACGCCCTGAGTTAACTGACATCCATCGCCCACCTGCAGATCGTACCCGTTGCCGGTGACATCGCGCATGAGGCGAACATTGTTCGTCGAAACAAGCGCCTCCATCGGCCAATGCCCCAACAGGCGCGGCGTCTTACCGGTTTCCATGCTCCGCAGAGCCTCTTGTTTAACCTGCTCGGGGGTTAAGGCCGCAGCGTAAACCTTGACTTCGTCCAAAACACCGTAAATCGGGCGGGAGTGATCGTAGCTCGATCCCAGAATCGTATTTCCAGACGCAACCGTATTGGTCAAGGTATAGTTTGCCGACGTGGAAATCAAAATGCCGTTCCTATAAAACTTACAGACGCCGTTGAAAACGTTTTCCGTCTCCGTGGTCGTCTGCTCGTACACCCACGCCAGATGATTCCATTGTCTCCGAGAAAAAGAAGCGCCGTTCAAAAATAAGGGGCGTCCTGTCACATAAGCCAAACAACCGTCATCCGCCGTGTAAACATGAATATTCATTGTCGACAAAGAGGCGATCATGTAGGGGAAAGTCGTTTGTCCTTCCAACAAGGGACCGTTTTTTTGTTCGCGCCAGAACAGCATCGAGAGCGTACGGCTTCCCATAGACGGCGTGGAAAAGGTCGACCACGCGTTGGCGGTACCGTCGAAATGCAGTCCCGGCCCGGCGACACCATTTGTCAGCCAACACCCGTCTCCCAGTGTCAGGTCACGGCTATTGCCGGAGGCATCCGCAATCTTGCGTACGCCGTTGGTCTGCACCACCTCATCCATTTTGTACCACGTTACCAACGACTCCTCGTCAGCGACCAACCGCGCCACGCCTAAAAAGAACAGCAGGACGCCCGTTACAACACGCGCCCATGAAACGAGTTTTTTTGTCTTAATCATGATAGCACCGCCTTTTTTTATTCGCCTTTGCGACTTCCTCGACGATTCTCACAGCCAACGCACCCCTCTTTCAAGTATTGTTACCGTAGCACGCTCCAGGAAAGCGCGCGTTCAATTTTTTACAATTGTTGTTTTTTGACCACGCGAATCGTTTTCCTGCAAAAACCCGCCGCTTGAACGTCTGGACGCGACATGGTATTTTTTCAGTTAATGGAAGAGGAACGCATGTTGCGGAAGGAGGCGTGACGAACAATGGAAAACACGTGGCTCTTGGGATTCACACCGGCGCTGCTCGCCTTGACGGCGATCCCCATCGTGAGAGGCGGCCCGAAATGCCGCTCATTTTGGATCGCCTGGTGCGGTTTGGCCGCAACGATGATCGGCGACTATTTTCTGGCGGTGAAAGGTTCATCCTTGCACTCGGACGGATTCCTGTACGGGGTCGCGGGTTTTTCGTTCGCGCAAGTTTGCTGGATCGTCTTTCTTCGTCGCCACGCTGTGTGGAGTCCCCGGATCGCGGCGGCCCTGTTGTTCAGCCTCGGCATCCTGTTCGGCGTGCGTCTCATACCGGCTCTGCGCACGGTCCCGCTGGCGGCAACACTCGCCCTCTATATGCTGCTGTCGATCATCAGCGTCTCATACGCCTGCGGCACACACAGCCTCTCTGCCGCATGGCCATACGGTCTCTGCATGTTCCTTTTTTCCGATTCGATGATCGCCTTCAGCCGGATTCTCAACGTCCCGCTGCTACACCCTCTCGCGGAAGTGTCCTATCTGGCGAGTCTGATTCTGATTGCCTGCGCCATCGCACACTGTCGGCAGACACCTTTTCCGACCCATAAGTTCCGTTACCTCAAACGCAGTCCGGCCACTTTTCTTCTGGGGGGATCTCTCGTGTTCCTGCTCTTCTTTCTGGCCATGTTTTTCTGTTCCGGCCCAACGTACAACCCCTGCATGCGCATGTTGAGTTATTTGGGAAGAACGCGGCTCCAAGGCGTTGACTATCCCGCGTGCCATTATCTCTTCACGTTCAGTCTCGCGATAAGCGCCGGCCTTGCGGCCCGCCTCTACCCAGCCCTCAGCTACTTCGTCAAAGGAGCGCGACAAAAAGCGTGGTTCATGTGGGGAGGCGCACTCAACGCCGCCGGGCTTCTTACCATTGCGTTTATTCCCGAAAACGTCCAAGGGCTGTTTCACAATGCGGGATGCGTGGCGGCCGCGGCGGGAGGCGGCGTCGCCGTCTTCATTTTGGCTCCGGAACGGAACAACCCCCTCGTACCGCGCGCGGCGCGCTGGGGCTGGCTGATCTGGAGTTGTTTACTGACCGCCGTTTTTGAAACGTTCCTGCTCTGTCACCGATTTAAGCTTCTTCCCTTTGCCCCGTATGTGCCGACCTGTCAGAAAATCCTGATTCTCACCTTTGTCGCATGGCTGGGGTATTACGCCGCGCAGCTCTTCATTCGGACGCGCCGGCGAACGTTTCGCCCAAAAAGCTTAGGTCCTAACCCTTCGCGCGGCAACGGCGCGAAGGACTTAAAACCGCACACATGCTGAGACGGAAGCCGCGACGGCGCAAACAGGGAACCGCCCCGTCCGGCCCACTGCAACGGACGCGCGCAAGTCGGTCGAACATACGGAACGGCTGACTTTCAAGCCCTCGAATCGAGCAGGCGGTGTGCCATTTCATGCGCCATCCTATCGCCGAAACGGGTACGTGTCCGTTTGACATGAATAAAATAAATGATTAGAATTGAAATTATTTGTAAGATGTGTATCTATTCAACATCATTCGGAGCGCCTCACGGAGAGATCATGAAAACACTGTCAAGATGGACACGGCTCATTTTTATAGCGCTGACGGCCAGTCCGTCTTTGGCCGAGATGCGATACGTTTGGAAAGAGAATCCCGGCGTGCCGACATCGCCCTATACGAACGGCTGGGCAAGCGCGGCCACGACCATACAGGATGCTGTGGACGTTTCTGCGGACGGCGACACGGTCTTGGTCGCCAACGGCGTTTACGACGGCGGCGGACGGATTGCTCCCGGTGACGTCACGCTGCGGACGCGCCTTGTCGTAACGAATGCCGTTACGGTGGCGAGCGTCAACGGACCGGAAACGACGTTGATCGTTGGCCAGCCACACAGCGTGATGACGTACGACGGTTTGGGCGACAACGCAATCCGCGGGGCGTATTTGGCAAACGGCGCGGTCTTGTCGGGTTTTACCGTTACAAACGGTTTTACGCGTCAAACGACCTCCATCGTTGCCGATGATTACTGCGGAGGAGGCATCCGTTGCGAGTCGGACGAGGCGACGGTCACCAACTGCGTGATCATCGGCAACATGGCGGCCATGCGCGGCGGCGGCATTTTTCAAGGCACGGTTGTCGACTGTCGGATTGCTTCGAACACGGTCCGCACCAGCAACTCGAA
>CAZTDL010000420.1:0-4404 GCA_964612775.1 uncultured Lentisphaeraceae bacterium | reverse complement strand
CGATCTTGGGGATCACGACCGGCTCGTCCGGGCCGATCACCGACGTGGTGGTTTTCATGAACAGGATCGGCGCTTTCGAAAACTTGTCGCCGCACTCCTCGATGTGCTCTTTGTAGTTCTGCCCGATGCAAAGCACGTTCGGCGGTTCGATCGGCGCCAGCAGTCTGACTTCGCCGAGCGCCTCGCGAATCCGCGTCGATTGGAAGCCCTGCAACGGATCGCCTTTCGCCACAATGATCTGATCGCCTTCGATGGTGCCATACTTCACGGCACCGCTTTTTTCTCTGAAACGCACGATTCTCATAGTCCGTCTTTCCTTTCAACCGATAGGTATCTCAACCCGCGCCCGGAGGTCGCGGGCCACCCTTTACAGCGCCAACCTTGTCGCCGGATTTTCAACCGCGCGGCGCACCGACTCCAAGAAGCGCGCGGCGGGCGCGCCGTCCACGATCCGGTGATCGAACGTGAGGCTGAGCCATAGACGCGACCGAAGGACAAGCTGTCCTCCTTCGATGGTCGGCTCGCGACAAATCCGCCCCACTCCCAGCACCGCGCATTCGGGGTGGTTAATGATCGGCGTAAACATGTCGATCCCCATTCCCCCCAGATTCGACACCGTGAACGTTCCGCCGGTCATCTCCTCCGTCGTCAATTCGCGGCGGCGCGCACGCGCGATCAAGTCGCCCGTGCGGATCGCCATCTGTTTCAGAGACAGACTCGGCGTATCATGAACCACCGGCACAAGCAGACCGTCTGAAGTATCGACCGCAAACCCGATGTTGATGGCGTCTGACACGACGATCCGGCCATCCGCCCATTGCGCGTTAAGCATCGGATGGTCTTTGAGCACGGCGGCGGTCAACAGGATCAGCATGTCGTTGTAGGACGGCGCGGGATTGTCCGGCGTCGCGAAAACCTTCAGTTTTTCGCGCTGACTGACCAGCGCCGTCGCATTCGCCTGGGTCATCAAAGTGACGGGCGCGGTCAGAGTTTTGCTGGCGACCATGCGTTGGGCAATGGTGCGCCGCAGTCCGCTGAGGGGAACTTCATGACCCTTCGGCACCGGTCCGGAGGATGACGGGAAGGGCGGCAGCGCGGGCACTTGAAAGGCTGCCCCTCCCGAACCGCCGCCCCGGGCGGCGGCCACATCCCTTTCGCGAATGCGCCCGCCCGCGCCGCTTCCTTTGACGCCCCGCAGATCGACGCCTTGCTGGAGCGCTTTCCGCGCGGCGCGCGGCGACACGGGGGCGGCGCGCCCCGTCCCGCCTGAAGACGCAGGAAGATCGGAGACCGGAGGACGGAGATCGGAAGACGGAGGGCAGGCCGTCTGCGGTGCCGATTCCACCGTCGGGGGTCTCGGCGGAGTCTCATCCTCCATCTGTGCATTCGACGGCGCGGCCTTTGGAGGGCGAGCGTCCTCGCGAGCCGTCTGCGGTTTGTCGAACGGAATCGTTTCGCCGGACTGCACCAGATAACCGACGACGGCGCCCACATGGACCATGTCCCCTTTGCGGGGGCCGTCGGGCGGGATGCGCAGAATACCGTCGTCCAGCGATTCAATCTCCTGAACCGTCTTATCGGTTTCAACGCTGAACAAGGGATCTCCGGATTTAACGATGTCCCCGTCTTTCTTCAGCCATTCCAGAAAGGCGGCCTCTTCCATGGACCAGCCCTGCCGCGGCAATGTCACTTCAACGGCCATACTCGCATGTTCCTCTCATAAGCTTCGCCGACAATGCGGTCGGCTTCAAATTCAGTACCATCCACAAAATACAGGGGCATCCTCTCGCGTCCGCCCGTCATTTCACGCGCCGGTATACGATGACCGCCGCACCGGGTTTGTCTCGGATCTCCACGGACAGCCCTTTTTCAATGAGCGCCTTGCCGGAAACCTTTGCCGAGCCTTCCGCATCGAAATTCGTGACCTCGTAATAGGCCGCAGGGTCGAGTCCTCTCAGCCGAAACGTCTTTGTCTGCTCTTCGCAATGAACGCGCCGAAAGGCCTGCACCACGCCGTCGCCCTGTTCCGGCCGATTGAATTGCCAGCCGATCCACTGGTCCGATTTCAGACTGTAGGGCGTCTGCGGATAGTAGTCGCCCTGCAACATCATCGGCGCGATTTTCCGGCACTCGGCGTAGGCCTTCTGTTGCGCCGCCGTGTTCTCCGGCGTCAGGTGTCCCATACCGAACGACGGCAGATAGAAACTGCGGTAGGCGTAGGCGTCATAGGAATAAACTCCCGTCCCTTGAAAAGGCAGCCAAGCAGAAAGCCCATACGTGTGGCCCTGGTTCCCCTCCACGACGCCTTCCATTTTCGGCATCTGGAAATCGCTGCGCAACAGCGGGACGGCGCGGCGCATGGTTTCCAAATCGTTACGCCGTCCGCCGGAGGCGCAGGAGTCGATGCGGAGACCGGGATGACGGCGGCGCAACTCGTCCCAGAAAGCCAAGTGTCCCTGCACGTAGAGGTTCTCGGTCATCCCCTGACGATCGGGCGCGTCGTTTTTGCGCCACGCGCGAAGCGGACCGCCGCCGTTCATGTCTTCGCGATACCAGTCGATCCCCTGCGACGCGATCAGGCCGCTCACGTGGTCGGTCAGCCATTGGCGGGCCGCCGGATTGCCTTCGTCGAGCAGCGCGCCGTGCGACGTCCCCGGCAACAGCCATTCGGGATGATTCTTACCCAGCCACGAGTCCGGGTCGCCCACCCGCTCCGGCTCGAACCACAACACGAACTGCATGCCGCGGGCGCGAATCCAGTCCGAGAACGGTTTGAACCCGTTCGGGAACTTCACCGGATCAATATCCCATGTGCCGGAATTGAGCCAGATCATGCCGGGCTCATGGAAGGGTCCGGAACCTGCCTTAAACCAGACCGACTCGGGACTGCCGCCGGCGTCGCGCCAGCAAAGATCGACAGGAATTCCCGCGCTGAGGAACGACTGAACATACGCGATGTTTTCTTCCTTGCCGCTCACCTGGATCTGGGAGACGGCGGGCTGCGGTTTTCCGTCCACCCGCGGCAGCACATGCGCGAGGTACCAGCGCCGCCAGAGGTTCTGAGCCGCGACGACATCCTCTCCTCGCCAAAAGAGCAGAGCGGTCAACGGAGTGCGGATCTCCTCGCCGGGCCTCAGACGCAGCCGGGTGAGTTCCTGTCCGGCTTGGACCCGCAATCCGGTCGCGCCGTCGCGCGTGAATGTACTGGCCCACTGTCCGGGCCAGCCTACCGCCACGATGAGTCCGCCGCCGGGGAATTGAAGGTTGAAATAAGGCCATCCTCTGGGACCGTCGCAGGATTTGCCCGAATGCGACGGCGGCGCGAATTTCTCCACCGCGTGGGTTCCGAGCGTCAGGCTATAGGGCTCAAAGCTGTTCGTTTTGCAGAAATCCCCTTTGATTCCGTGAAGGGCGAACTCGCCTGCGGGGCCGCGCTCGACGCGCGTGTCCAGTCCCTGGATGTTCTCCAGCAGCGGGGTGTTGTCCGCACCGGCGTTTTTGAAATACGCCGTCCACTCAACGACGGGGTAATCCTCGTACACTACGGCAACGCAGCGGACTTCCAGACGTGTCTTCTGATCGGTCCAGCGGAAGATATGCCGCGTGCGGACAGAATCGAGTGTTTTGGTTTCATGCGTCCGCGTCCAAGCGGGCAGCAGTTTTTCCGATGCCTGCCCGTCATAGACGAAGGAAAACGGCAGCTTGGGCCGGGCACCCAAGAAATGCTCCTGCCACCAATCGGACGCTAACCGCGCCGAACGTGAACCCGGAAAAGTAAACAGGGAGCACCCCGTGAGCACGGCTGCCAAGCCGCAAACCGTCAGCAAAAAACATCGTCTCATGTCTGCCTCCTTTATTCCGCCATCAGTTCGCGCACCGCCTGCGCGATACGGTCCGCATCCGGCACAAGCATCTTCTCAAGCGGCGGACTGTAAGGCGTAGGAGCAAAAGCCCCGTGAAGCCGTTTGACCGGCGCGTCGAGGTCATCGAAGCCCCGCTCCGCGATCACCGCCGCCACTTCGCCGCCCACGCTGCACGGGGCGAAATCCTCGTCCACCACCAGCAGCCGTCCGGTCTTGCGAACGGAGGCGAGAATCGTCGCGGTGTCCAAGGGCTGAACCGTGCGCGGATCGATCAGCTCGACTTCGATTCCTTCGGCCGCCAGCGTCTCGCACGCCTTGCGCGCGTGGTGGACCATCATCGCCAACGCCACCACGGTCACGTCGCGTCCCTCGCGCACGACCGCCGCCTGGCCGAATTCGATTTCGTAGTCCACCTCCGGAACCGGTCCCTTATGTCCGATCAGTTCGCGGTGTTCGAGGAACAGGACGGGATCGTTGCCGCGCAGCGCGTGCAGGAAGAGGCCCTTGGCGTCGTACGGCGTGGAGGGAACAACAACCCGCA
>CAZTDL010000419.1:0-4415 GCA_964612775.1 uncultured Lentisphaeraceae bacterium | reverse complement strand
CGCGTACTTCAACGACAGCCAGCGTCAGGCCACCAAGGATGCCGGCCGAATTGCGGGCCTTGAGGTGTTGCGCATTATCAATGAGCCCACGGCGGCTTCGCTCGCGTATGGTTTGGACAAGAAGAAGGACGAGAAGATCGCGGTTTACGATTTCGGCGGCGGCACGTTTGATATCTCGGTGTTGGATATCGGAGACGGCGTTTTTGAGGTCAAGGCTACGAACGGCGATACCCATCTGGGCGGTGACGATCTCGACCAGGCGATCATGAATTGGCTGAACGAAGAGTTCCGCAAAGAAAACGGCATTGACCTTTCGAAGGACATGATGGCTTTGCAGCGACTTAAGGAGGCTGCGGAGAAGGCCAAGTGCGAGCTGTCTTCTTCTTCCAGTTCCGAGATCAACCTGCCGTTCATCACGGCGGATGCGAGCGGTCCTAAGCATTTGACCGTCACGCTGAGCCGTGCGAAACTGGAACAACTCACAGACAACCTGATCGAGCGTACCACGCAGCCTTGCCGCAAGTGCATGAGCGATGCGGGCCTTTCGACGGTCGACGAGGTGGTGTTGGTCGGTGGCCAAACGCGTATGCCCAAGCTGCAGGAGAAGGCGAAGGAGCTTTTCGGCAAGGAACCCCACAAGGGCGTGAACCCGGACGAAGTCGTTGCGGTCGGCGCGGCCATTCAGGGGGGCATTCTCAAGGGCGAGGTGAAAGATGTGCTTCTGTTGGACGTGACACCGCTTACGCTCGGTATCGAGACGCTCGGCGGTATCATGACCCCGCTCATCGAGCGCAACACCACGATTCCCACCAAAAAAAGCGAGATTTTCAGTACGGCCGCGGATAATCAGCCCTCGGTTGAAATCCATGTCCTGCAGGGCGAGCGCAAGATGGCCGGCGACAATAAGCCGATCGGCAAGTTCCACCTCGACGGTATTCCGCCCGCGCCGCGCGGCCGCCCCCAGATCGAAGTGTCCTTCGACCTCGACGCCAACGGCATTCTCAACGTGAGCGCCAAAGATTTGGGTACAGGGAAAGAACAGAAGATCACGATTACGGCGTCCAGCGGTCTCTCGAAAGAAGAGATTGAGCGTATGCGTAAGGATGCGGAAGTGCACGCTTCGGAAGACGCCGCGCGTCGCGAAGAGGTTGAGACCCGCAACCAAGCCGAGAATCTGTGTTATCAGGTCGAGAAGATGATTTCCGAGAACGCGGATAAGATCCCCGCCGAGAAAAAGGCGCCGGTCGAGAAGGCTGTTTCGGATCTCAAGGAAGCGCTCAAGAGCGGTTCCATTGATCAGATCAAGACCAAGCAGGAAGCTCTGACCAAGGCCATGGACGCGGTGACGCAGGGCATGTATAGCCAACAGCAGGCGGGGGGTGCCCAGCAACAGCAGCAACCCGGCGGCGCTGGTTTCGGCGGCGAGTCCGAAACGGAAGACACGTCTTCGAAGAAGCCTAATGACGACGGTGTGATCGATGCGGATTACACCATGATGGATGACAACAAAAAGAAATAAACGATTTCGATTGCGTGAGTGCGCGATTTGAAACGCTTGTAGGGGCGGGCTCTTGCGCTTGCCCGGCACTGTAACACGAAAGAGGAGAACAAAAAATGACGAAGATTCGTCCGCTCGGCGACCGTGTGTTGGTCGAGCCTATTGACGTGAAGGAAGTCACAAAGGGTGGCATTATCATTCCTGATGCCGCGAAAGAAAAGCCGATGGAAGGCAAAGTGATCGCGATTGGCAAGAAGCGCGATGACGATGGCAAAGAGATTCCGTTCGACATTAAGGTCGGCGATAAGGTTCTTCTGCCTAAGTATGGCGGTACGGAAGTCAAATTCAACGACAAAACCTACCAGCTCGTCCGCGAAGAGGACCTGATTGGCGTGATTGAATAAACTGAATTCAGAACAAGACGTTTTGGGAGAAAAAAATGGCTGCAAAGCAATTGATGTATGATACTGAGGCTCGCCAGAAGATCCTGGCCGGTGTTTCCAAACTGAGCCGTGCCGTTGTCACGACACTTGGACCGTGCGGGCGTAACGTGATTCTCGATAAGAAGTTCGGTTCCCCTGCCATCACCAAGGACGGCGTGTCCGTGGCGAAGGAGATTGAGCTACCCTGCCCGTTCGAGAACATGGGCGCGCAGATGGTTCGTGAAGTCGCCAGCAAAACCAGCGACATCGCCGGTGACGGCACCACGACCGCGACTCTGTTGGCCGAGGCGATTTATCGCGAAGGCTTGAAGAACGTGACCGCAGGCGCCAACCCGATGGCCATCAAGCGCGGCATCGACAAGGCCACCAAGGTCGTTATCGAAGCCATTGCGAAACAGGCTAAGAAGGTGAAGGATCCCGCTGAGATCGCTCAGGTCGCTTCCATCTCCGCCAACGGCGAAGAAGAGATCGGCGCGATCATTTCCGATGCGATGGATAAGGTCGGAAAAGACGGCACAATCACCGTTGAAGAGGCAAAGACCCTCGAGACGACCTTGGATGTCGTCGAAGGCATGCAGTTCGATAAGGGTTATCTCTCGCCGTATTTCGTCACGAGTCCGGAAGAGATGGAGTGCGTTCTTGAGAACCCCTACATCCTGATCTACGAGAAGAAGATCTCAAATCTGAACGACATGCTGCCCCTGTTGCAGAACGTCGCCAAGTCCGGCAAGCCGCTGATGATCATCGCCGAGGACGTTGAGGGCGAAGCCCTCGCTACCCTCGTGGTGAACAAGCTGCGCGGCACCCTGCAAGTCGCGGCCGTTAAGGCCCCCGGCTTCGGTGACCGCCGCAAAGCGATGCTTGAGGATATCGCGATTCTCACCGGCGGAACCTTGATCAGCGAAGATCTGGGGCTCAAGCTCGAGAACATCGAAGTCGCCCAACTCGGCAGCGCCAAGAAGGTCACTGTTGACAAGGACAGCACCACGATCGTCGAGGGTGCCGGCAAGACCAGCGACATCCAGGCCCGCGTGGCGTTGATCAAGAAGCAGATCGAAGAGACCTCTTCCGATTACGACCGCGAAAAGCTGCAGGAGCGTCTGGCCAAGCTGGCCGGCGGCGTGGCCATCATTAAGGTCGGCGCCGCGACGGAAGCCGCCATGAAGGAAAAGAAGGATCGCGTTGACGATGCGTTGCACGCGACCCGCGCGGCGGTTGAAGAGGGCATCGTCGCCGGCGGCGGCGTGGCGCTCATCCGTTGCCAGAAGTCACTCGATACGATCGAGGTCAATGGCGACGAGAAGGTTGGCGTCGCGATCATCCGCAAGTGCTTGGAGTCCCCGCTGCGGCAGCTCGTCGCGAACGCCGGCTTGGAAGCCGCGCTGATCGTCGAGAACGTGAAGAACGGCAAGGGCGCGTACGGTTACAACGTGGCCACGGGCGAGTACACCGATCTGGTCAAGGCCGGCGTTCTTGATCCGGCCAAGGTGACCCGCAGCGCGTTGCAGAACGCCGCTTCGATCGCGGGCCTGTTGCTCATCACCGAGTGCATGGTCACGGAGATTCCTGAGAAGAAGGAAGCTCCGATGCCCGGTGGCGGCATGGGCGGCATGGGCGGTATGGATATGTAAGAGACCGCAAGGTCAACTTCACTCGAAAGGGCGGACGCTTCGGCGTCCGCCCTTTTTTTGCGCCGTCGTGAAGAAAAGAGAGCAAAACCCGATTTTTGAAGCCCCTGCTCAGTTGATGATGTGTAAATGTTTAGAAAAAGCCGATGGGCAATAACGGGTCAAGCGCATATGCCGTTCAGTGATCGGCCCGCGGCCTCCGATCACAAGATCACAGGGATAAAACGCTGACAAATTTCGCCGTAAACAAGCGTTTGTTTCGGCTTTTATCTCCGGGTTCATATGGCTGGTTTGCGGGACCGGTGTCTGCGGCGCCGGTGTTGTGGCCCCGCCTAGTCTCCAGCATTGACGCTGGCGCCTTCAGGAACGGTGCCAATGTGGCCAGTGTCACGATTCCCGGCGGCGTGAGTCGTGTCGGGAGTAATCAGTTTAGAAACCGCGTCAGTTTGATGAGTGTGGCGGTCCCCGACAGCGTTGCCGACATCGGTGCGTTCGCCTTCATCGACTGCACCGGCCTGACGAATGTGTTCAGCTCGATTTTTTAACCATACCGGTCACCGTCACCGTGCTCGAACGCTGCGCTTCCCAAAGTCGCGGCAACTTAACGGGGCTCTGTTTTAAGACGAACGCCCCTTCGATCCGTTCTTCAGCCTTTACCGGTGATACCCGATTGACTGTCCATTATCTGCTTGGCACAGCGGGATGGTGTGAAACCGTTTCTGGACGTCCTGCGGTGCTTTGGAATCCGCAGACAAAGCGCGACGCCGGTTTCGGGATGAATGCGGGTTTCTGCGGGTTTAGCATTGCCCGTGGCTGAAACCCGATTGTTGGGATAGAGGCTTGCGT
>CAZTDL010000418.1:2115-4415 GCA_964612775.1 uncultured Lentisphaeraceae bacterium | reverse complement strand
CCTGCCGTTCGGCGGAAGGATCATGGGACTCTATCCGCAACCCGGGCTGAACGCGCTTTGGGTGAATCCGGCCCTCGATTCTTTGTCGGCCGCGCACGCGCTGATCACCGGCGGCGGCTGGACGAATTTGGGCGGCGATCGCACCTGGATATCGCCCGAGTTCGACCTGTTCGTCTCCGACGCGTCGCGCCCGGGAGAGACGTACAAGGTTCCTGCGGGTTTCGATCCCGGCAACTATCGCGTCGTGAGTCAATGCGCCGATGCCGTTGAACTGGAAACAGCGGTGATTGCGGATTTCTACCGGAGCGGTTGCAAGGGGAAAATGGCGTTGCGTAAGCGGATCAGGGAATTGGATGCTCCCGGGTTTACGCTGCCCGAGGGAGTCTCCGCCGCAGGCTACGAACTTACCTGTACGCTCACGGTTGACCGCACCCTGCCCGCTTCGCTCCGCCCGGCGCTCTGGAATCTGCTGCAGGTTCCCGGCGGCGGGGAGATCGTCATTCCGCTCAAAGGATCGTCGGCGCCGGTCGCCTATTTCGGTAACCCGCAAGAGCGGCGGGACGGGCACTGTCTGGTCGCTTCCGTCCCGGCCGCGCAGGGCAGTTACAAGTTCGGCGTGATGGCCGATTCGTGCCGGGGGGTGATGCTGTATCGCCACCTCGACGCGTCACAACCGTTTGTGATTCTCCGGCGTTTCGGCGTCGGTTCGCCGGAGCGGTATTTTGACGCGCCGTTCACCGAACAGCAGCGGAGGGGCGTTGTGCAGCAGGTGTATGTGGATAACGGCGATCTTGGCGGTTTCGGTGAAAGGGAACACCACTCTCCGTCGATCATTCCTGACCAGTGTTCCGAAGTGACCGATACCTGCACGACGTGGGCGTTGGCAGGGCCGGCGGATCGGCTGAGAGAATTAACCGAGAGGATGCAAGAATGGACACATCGATGACAGGAGCCGGATTAGCCGCTTTCGCAGGCATTGCCATGGGGCTGTCCGCCGCGCCGATCAAATTCATGACGAGCTACCGGTATGAACACTGGGCGTTTATCAACTCCTTTCTGGCCTTGATCGTCTTGCCGTGGGGTCTGGCTGTCGCGCTGTGCCCCGACCTATCGGGCGCGTTGGGCCACATTCCGATGTCGTCCTATGTGAAGGCCAACCTCTGGTCGCTCGCCTGGGGCGTGGCAAACATCTTGTGCTGCCTTTGTTATGTGCGGATCGGGGTGAGTCTGACGGTGGGGCTGTTGACCGGGGTCGGGTTGCCCGTGGGCATTTTGCTGCCGATGGTCTTCAAAGGCTCCGGGCAATTCGCCACCGCGCCTTCGCTGCTCTCATCCACAGGGGTTGCGCTGCTGGCGCTGACGCTCGTCCTCGTGTTCTCCGTCGCCCTGATGGCGCGGGCGGGCTCCGAGCGGGAACAGAAGGGGATTGCGACGCGCGGGTCCTTCAAGGTCGGGTTGCTGATGGCGATCGCTGCCGGATTCCTTCAGGTCGGGCTCAGCTTCGCGTTCGTGTATTCGCAGGGCCCCCTGATGGAGGCTTTGAAAATCCGCGCGGCGGGCGAGTCCGGCGCCATCGCAGCCGTTTGGGCGGTGACGCTGCCGGGAGGCGCGTTGCTCAACGTGCTTTTTCCCCTGTTCCTCATGGTGCGCGGACGCAATGTGAACACACTGGTGTCGGCCCCCAAGGATTTCGCTTTGACCCTCTTGATGCCGCTGTGTTTCGTGACCAGCCTGCTCTGCATGGGCAACGGCATGCGCATGATGGGCGCGTTGGGCGCTTCGCTGGGTTTCGGGCTTCAACAGGGACTGTCGATTCTGACCGCGCAGGGCGTGGGCGTTTTTACCGGAGAGTGGAAAGGCGTCCTCCGCCGGACACGGGTCTTGATGATCGGCGCGGTCGTGCTGATGCTTGCGGCCGTTTGCGCGATGGCGTTTCTGAGGGCGAAATGAGGGAAAACGATGAAGGTTGATTTAACAGGAAAAGTCGCGCTGGTGACGGGCGCGGCGCACGGGATCGGGAAGGCCATTGCCGACACGCTGGCCGCGAACGGCGCGCGCGTGGCGTATACGGACGTCCGGGGCGAGGGCGCGGAACAGGCCGCGGCGGACAAACCGGGCTGCGCGGGGCGGCGGCTGGACGTGACGGACTCCTCCGATATCGAGGCGGGTATCCGCTGGGCGTGTGACACCTTTGGCGGACTCGACATCCTCGTCAACAACGCCGGCGTGAACACCACCAAGAACCGCGTTACGCTCGAACAATTTCCCAAGGAGGAGTGGGACGGGATCTTGAAGACCGA
>CAZTDL010000418.1:0-2105 GCA_964612775.1 uncultured Lentisphaeraceae bacterium | reverse complement strand
GCTACCAAGTGACGCATGCCGCGGCACCGGCCCTTTTCGCGCGCGGAGGCGGCCGCATCGTCAACATCGCCTCCGTTTTCGGCCTCGTGCCGGCGCGCCTTCAGTGCGCCTTCGTGGCCGCCAAGGCGGGTGTGGTGAACCTGACGAAAGCCATGGCGCTGGAATTCGCCGAACGCGGCGTGCTCGTCAATGCCATCGCTCCCGGCTCGATTCCGCTCGAAGGCGTGAAGCAGCTTTTCGCAGGCAAAGATCCGGTCATGCAGGGTCGGCTGGAAGGCATGCTTTCCCACATTCCCCTGCACCGTTTCGGAACCTGTCAGGACATCGCCAACGCGGCGCTGTTCCTTGTGGCGCCGGAGAACACTTACATCACCGGATCAGTCTTGACCGTGGACGGCGGCTGGACGGCCGGTTATTCGCGCGACTTTTAACGGAGAATGATTGTGTCTAAGAAAACGAAGCTGTCAAATGCGGTTGTTCGCGGATTGCGCGGATCAAGGCAGATTAAATCCGAATCTGCGAAAAGCAGCGTGATCCGTGGGCAAAAAAACAAGGGAATGAATGCGAAGAGCGTTAAGATAAACAGCGACTCGGCGCAGCCTCGCCCTCCACGTTGCGGAGATGCACGGAAAATGGAGGGCGAAGCTGTGCTGAGCCGCCCGCCAACCGATGTGAAGGCTGTCGTAAAGAAGCAGGGGCTTGCTCTTTTCCGGACGATGCTGACCATCCGTCTGACGGAAGAACAATTGCTTCGGGCGCATCAGCGGGGTCTGGTACACGGGGCTTGTCACGCCTACATCGGCGAAGAGGCCGTGGCGGCGGGCGTGTGTGCGCAACTGCGCCCCGACGACATGGTTTTCAGCACGCATCGCGGCCATGGTCACGCTTTGGCCAAAGGGCTCGAACCGCACGCGCTCATCGCGGAACTGCTGGGACGCGCCACGGGCTGTTCCCACGGGCGCGGCGGCAGCATGCACCTCTACGCGCCGTCTATCGGTCTCATGGGAACCAGCGGCATTGTCGGCCCGTGCATCCTTCAGGCCGCCGGTGCCGCCTACGCCGCCAAACTTCTCAAAAACGGCCGCGTGTCCGTGGCTTTCTTCGGCGACGGCGCCTCCAACAACGGCGCTTTCCACGAGGGCCTGAACATGGCCGGCATCTGGAAGCTGCCGGTTGTGTTTGTGTGTGAAAACAACCGGTACGCCACCGAAGTCCCGATCACCTATTCGGGCGCCAACCCCAACATCGCGGAACGCGCCGCCGCCTACCATATTCCCGGAGTTTCCGTGGACGGCAACGACGTGATGGCCGTCACCCAAGCCGCCGAAGAGGCCGTGCGGCGGGCGAGGGCAGGCGAGGGCCCCACGCTGATCGAGTGCAAGACCTACCGCATACGGCCGCACTCCGAGGGAATGGGCGATTTCACCTACCGCACGCGGGAAGAAGTCGAGTCGTGGAAAGCCCGCTGCCCGATCAAGGCCTTTCGGCAACGCCTGCTCGAGGGCGGCGCGGCTACGGAGAAGGAACTTGCGAAAATCGAGAACGACCTTCACGAGTCGGCCGTCGCCGCGCTGAAACAAGCCGAGGCGGATCCGTGGCCCCAGCCGGACGAAGCGTTGTGCCACGTGTACGACGAAACACCGGCACCTCCGCCGCCGCCTCCGGCCGGTTCGCGCGAAATCAACTTCATCCGCGCGACGCTTGAAGCGCTCACGAGCGAAATGGCGCGCAATCCGGCGATTTATGTGATGGGCGAGGGCATCGGCGTGCGCGGCGGAAATTTTGCGACGACGAGCGGGCTCTTCGAGAAATACGGCACCGTGCGGCTGTGCGACACGCCGATCTGCGAGCGCGGGTTCACCGGGCTGGCGGGCGGTGCCGCCATGGCGGGGTCGCGGCCGGTCATCGATTTCATGTTCGCCGACTTCATTCTGGACGGCGTCGGCGAGATCGTCAACCAGATCGCCAAGATGCACTACATGAGCGCCGGCCGCCTGAAAATGCCGGTTCTTCTCCGCGGCTGCATCGGTATCGGGCACTCCGCCGCCACGCACCACTCCGGGAACTACACCGGTCTCTATGCGCATTTTCCGGGCCTGCGGGTT
>CAZTDL010000417.1:0-4418 GCA_964612775.1 uncultured Lentisphaeraceae bacterium | reverse complement strand
GATTGGGGCCGCCCAGCATGCCGTCTGTCGCCGTATCGGTGTAAATAATCGTCCGCACGCCCACCGACTCAACTTGCTTCGCCAATTCCGTGGCACGTGTCTTTGTGGTTTCCACCCATCCTTTAACCTGTACGAATCCGTCACGCGCATCAATGCCCACAGCGATCGCATCGCCGAAACGCCTGACCAGAGCAGCCAGTGTGTCGATATGCTCCAGCGCCCGTGTGCCGATAATGGCACGCGTTACCCCCGCCTGCAACAGGCGTTCCACATGGGCGTCCGTACGCAGACCGCCTCCCACTTCGACAGGAATACCGACGGCGCGGACAATCTTCGCGATGATCTCCGCATGTTTGGGCTCGCCTTGAAATGCGCCATCGAGGTCCACCACATGCAATTGTTCTGCACCCTGTTTTAACCATGTCAGTGCTTGTGCGACGGGATCATCCGAGTACACCGTCACATCTTC
Organism: uncultured Lentisphaeraceae bacterium; assembly: GCA_964612775.1. Classification (GTDB taxonomy): domain Bacteria; phylum Verrucomicrobiota; class Kiritimatiellia; order RFP12; family UBA1067; genus DAOPZC01. Next base: position 3,949 of record CAZTDL010000417.1, on the reverse strand, counting down.
CGCCTTACCCTGACGCAGCCGCACACATGTCCCGTTCTTCAAATCGATCGCAGGTAAAATAACCATGCCGTTCCTAACCGAGCGGGCACATATGTACCCGTGCATACATTCAGATCGTGCCCTTGCTGGAGGGAATTCCCGTTTCACGCGGGTCGTTTTCGACCGCCATGCGCAAGGCGCGCGCAAAACCCTTGAACATCGCTTCACAAACGTGGTGCGCTTCGTCGCCGTAAACTTGCCGAATATGCACGTTCATGCGGCCTTCGACTGTCAAAGCGCGAAAAAACTCTTCCAGCAATTTGACCTCGAAATCGCGCACTTTCATGTGCTTCATCGCGCTTGCGAAAACAAGGAAAGGACGGCCGCCCAGATCCAAAGCCGTCTCGCAGAGAGACTCATCCATCGGCAATTGAAAGAACCCATACCGCCGGATACCGCGACGGTCGCCAAGCGCTTGATTCAAACAGGCTCCTATCACGAGTCCCGCATCCTCGACCGTGTGGTGATAATCCACGTTAACGTCGCCCGAGGCTTTAATCTCCAGGTCGACGAGCGCGTGACGCGCAAAAAGTTCCAGCATGTGGTTCAGAAAACCGATTCCGGTTTCGACATTGCTGATACCGGTGCCGTCAAGATTCAACGTCACCGTGATTTCGGTTTCGCGAGTCTTACGCGTCAATGTTGCTGTCCGAGCCATCCTCGCCTCCGTTTTCATTCAGCGTCGTTTGTTGTCGCCGGCGGTTCATTGTTTTTCTTCCATCGGCCCAATTCGCGCAAACGGATCACCCAGATACATACTTCATACAAAATGCACATCGGCACCGCCATAATGATCTGCGAAACAGGATCGGGCGGTGTCAGAACCATTGCGATGACGAAAATGACGACAATCGCAATACGCCGCTTCTCGCGCAAAGCATCTGACGAGACAATTCCGATCCACCCCAGCACCATGAGCAAAAGCGGCAGCTGAAAAGCGAGGCCAAACGCGATAATCGTTTTTATGACGATCTCGACGTGCTCGTTCAGCGTCAATATCTCAACTTTCACGCCCATCCAGGCGTTGAGTTTCTGCAACACCGTAAAGGCGATGTTTAACGTGGCGGAATAGGCCATCCAGACACCCCCGCCAAACAAAAACGTAGAGGTGAAAAGGCAGAACATGATGATTGTCCGCTCACTGCGCTTCAAGCCCGGAAAAATAAAGCGCAAAAGAAAAAAAAGTAATGCCGGCAAACTTAGGGCGGTACCGCCCCAGAGCATGATTTTTATCAGAATGTCAAAGCCCGCCGTCCATGTCAGACCTTGAATCATGTCCTTCGCCTGCCGGGCAGGCGCCATCAGCCAGCGTGTGATTGAAGGCGCAAAGGGAACTATGATGATCTCGCAGATGATCCACGCGGCGGCACACTGCATTAAACAGTTGCGCAAGTCGATCAAATGCTCCAAAAACGGCCGCGGCGGATCATTGTAGTCATCCTCTTGCCCTGGCGTTTTCAATGAAAAGCGACCGACCCTCATTCGACACTCCCTGCGGTCTTGTTTTCCGTTTCCGTTTCCGTCTCCAGTTTCACTTTCGTTTCCGTCGACGTTTCTGGTGACAAAGGATCTGCAGGCGAATCGGAAGACCAATTTTCAACCTGTCCTTCATTTCCGGGATAACCCGAATCGTCGGGATACGGATTCACATAGGAGTCTGAAGATGTTTCAGACGAAACAGATGTATCCGATGACGAACCGGATGCGGCCGACTGCGTGGAGTCTGGCGGCGTCTGATCCATGTTCATTAGCTGGTCTTTAAACTCGTCGGCCGCACGACGGAACATCTCCATCGTACGGCCCAGTTTACGCGCAATTTCGGGCAAACGCTTTGGGCCGCACACAATCAGCACGACCACAAAAAGAACCACCCATTCGCTCGCGCCAACGGAGCCGCCGAGGAACGCCACGCTAGGAGAAAACAACATACTCGGAAGCTCCCGACTCGATCCGGTTATTTCTGGAACAGAGCGAATTCACCACGGCGATTCAGACGCCATGCTTCCTCGCCCGAACCGGCCACGGCAGGCTTTTCCTCGCCGTAACTGCGCGTCTGGATGCGGTCAGCGGCAACACCCAGCTCGATCAGACGCGTCCGTACCGACAAGGCGCGGTTTTCGCCCAGCGACAGGTTGTATTCGTTGCTGCCACGTTCGTCGCAATGACCTTCGACAACCAGCACATGCCCCGAATTTTGCATCAGGTGCTGCGCAACCTGCTCAACTTTTGTGATCTCAGAGGGCGGCAACACATAACTGTCGAAAGCAAAATAAACCGGCGAGAATTTCACCCCTTGCACCGCCTGCATCGTGTCTTCAAAACGTGCGCCGCTGACCAAGTTGCCGGCACTGTCCGTAACCTTGGACAGATCGGTGTTCTCCAGAAGGGTCGGATCCCCCACGCCTGTGCCGGTCCCCAAAAGCTCGGAACGATCCTTCTGCCACGGCCAACGCCAACCGCCCGCCTTGGTGCGGCAACCGGTATCCATAAACACGAGCGCGCCCATCAGCGCGACATTGACGACGACGACGGAACGAATATGCATGTGTGAACTCCTCATGAACCGTTTTTAACGCTCAGACCAATCTGGGGACATCCAATTTCCGGCAATGTTGATTAAACGTACCGCAGGATCCCCCAGAGTGTCAAGAATGTAGAGCGACGAATGGCCGCCACAGACGACGTGCCGTCCATCCGGAGCCCAAGACGGGTGTTCATAGTCTCCAGCCGGTGACACGATCTCACAAGAATCATCGCCCACGCGCGGATCTATGGTCGCAATCTGATATCCGCCACCACGTTTTGTCGCATACACGATGCGGCCTTTTTTATGCCAGTCCGGATTTACGTTCTCCGCACCTTTATAAGTCAGTCGGCGCGACTGGCGACTGGCCACATCCACAATGTAGAGCTGGGGCGCTTTAGCGATGTCGCTCACATATACGATGCTGCGGCCGTCGGGAGACCAGCAAGGACTCGCTTCAGCCCCATGCGGCGTCTGCGTCAGACGTGTCAACTGTCCTCCGAACAGCGAAATGACGTACAATTCCGGATTGCCTTGATACGAAAGGATAATCGCAGCCCGCGAACCGTCCGGTGAAATCGCCGCCCCCGTATTCAGTCCTTTGAATGATGCCAGAGCTTTGCGTTCCCCCCCCGACGCAACCATGCGGTAAATCGCAGGATATCCCTTTAGAAAGCTTGTGTAATAGACATCACGTCCGTTGGGTGCCCAACGCGGACCGACCGCGGCCACATTGTCATGCGTGATCTGCATCACGCCTTGGCCGTCCGCGTCACACACATACAAATCGGCATTATTGCGACCGCGTCGGTTGACGAAGACGATGCGCGACTGCGCGATGCCGGTTTCGCCCGCGATCAATCGAACCATCTCATCCGCTAACTGATGCGCTTGGCGTCGTACCTCTGTCGGTCCCATCGACACCTTATTCCAAGAGAAGGCTTTACCCGGCCAGTCCACGCGGCACCCGCTCTGAATACCGGTCCCGGCATCTGACACCGTCCCATTCACCCGCACGGCACCGGAAGCCGCAACTTTGAACCAACCCGAAAGTTCTAAATCCCGAGCCAGCGTCCTGATGAACAACTGTCCGTTCGGCCCCGTCGCCTTCAAGTTGGCCAACGTCACGGTATCCTTTTCGGCCCCCTTCTTGACAATCGAAATCACCGGCGGTTGTCTGGCATACTGCGCCTGTGCGTCAAGAAACGATCCCCCAGCCGCAAACAGAACAAAAGCAAAAAAAATTCTACGCATATGAGCTCCAAAAATTGAAATCAAATTGTACTCCCAATGCAGGGCAGTTCGCAAGCGCAGACATACATGTTTTCACGTTTCCTGACTTGCAACATTAAATGCACGCAGGCGGAAGAGCGGTGCGATGATTTT
>CAZTDL010000416.1:0-4421 GCA_964612775.1 uncultured Lentisphaeraceae bacterium | reverse complement strand
ACGCCCCACCCCACAGCAGCCACGCCTTTTGCCGCGCGCCTTTGACGAAACAACTGAGAGCCGGATAGAACCATGCAACGACTCCCGCGCTCAGAGCAAGACCGAACGTAAAACAATAGTGGCAAGCGGGAAAATCGACGCCGTTCACGCGCGTCCGCCCTAGAAAACTCAACATGTCCATGCAGGGATTGTACGCCGGGCCAGGACAGAAACACATCGCCAACAGAAAAAACAACGCACTCACAACCCCGCCCAGAAAGACAACGGTCGGCGCGCGCCGAAGGTAACGAATCGTTCCCTGTGTCTGATGCTCATGCCCGCAGCGCGCGATCACCGCAACGATAAACAGAAGACTCGCCAGATACGTGATCCCCACGAGCTACCCCAGCCGCGGGACCCGCAGAATATGACCGAATCCGATCATGGCATCTGAAAACAGAAGCGCGCATATCCCAAAACGCCACGCGCGGGAAAGCCGATGCGAACCGCACGCGTACGAGACACTGATGATCGACAACACCGAATAGCCGCCGAGCGCCACGCCCAGCGAAACGGAATGCAACGCCGGAACAAGCCGAACGCCGAACAGAATTCCAAAGCTGAACAACAGGGCGAACGCGATACGCAGGTTCATGGCCCCATATCTGCGCAGGAAGACGGTCCAACACGCCTGTGCCAGCGAAAACCCCGCCACGCCGAACAGAAATCCATCCGAATGCAGAGGAGCGCCCTTCACCGAAAGAAAGAAATCTCCGATCATCGTCGCGGCCAACCCGCACCACGCCAACCAGTACGCGCGGCACTTCGCCCCGCCCCACACGATAAAAACGGCCGTCACCGCGAGTAACGTCGGAGTGAACCCCATAAGCCACATTTTCATCACCTCATTTTCGTCCTTTCAAAAAGGGTCTTTTTTAGAAATACACTTTTTGTTCTCCTCGCGTTACAAAAAAACACTCCGAAATCATTGCGCGCCACCCCGCTTCGTCCAAATGAAGGATTCGCCGTGCTTTATGTCGCCAACGCATTTTTATCACACTTTCGAAAGTGTGATAAAAATGCGCGCCCTCAACACGTTCAATTAAACGGGAAGATTACAGAAGGAACCCGCGCATGAAGGCATGAAGCGGCAAAAAGGGTCGCCGACGATGATACGCATCCGATCATCGCCCGCCGGGACGGTACCCCTCCATCACAATCTAATCTGCGCTGTTGTGGCGGAAACAACCGTTTTTTCGCCCGCCCCTATTTCAACAGTTCATTATGCCGGCCCTGCCGTTCCAAATCCGCCGCCGCAGGATCGAGAAACACCGCGCACTCCGGATGCCGCTGCAAAATCGACGCGGGACAGCGGTTTGTGACCGGCCCCTTCACCGCGCGATTGACGGCATCGGCCTTGCGGGCGTCCGGCACGGTACAGACGATCCGCTTGCTTTTCATAATCTGCGGAATCGACATTGATAGCGCCTGCTTCGGTACGTCGTCCAAGGTTGCAAACCACCCCTCGCCGACTTGCTGCCGACGACAGGCCTCGTCCAGATCGACCACCAGAAAAGAGTCGCTGGTCTCAAAATCGGCAGGCGGATCGTTGAACGCTAAATGTCCGTTCTCGCCGATTCCCACGCAGGCCACATCGATCGGCGCTTCATTCAGCAATGCCTTTAGGCGACAGCACTCGACCGCCAAATCAGACGCCTCGCCGTTGACTTCGTTGAAGCGCATAAGCGGCATCGGCACCGCACCGACGAAACGTTTTCTCAAATAGTTCCGGAAACTCGCCGGATGCGACACCGGCAGCCCCACATATTCGTCCAGATGAAAGCCCGTCACGCGGGACCAGTCGATTCCCGGCGTCGCCGTCAGCGCCTGAAGAAACCCGAACTGACTCGCGCCGGTCGCCACAATGATCCTGGCCGCGCCGCGTTCGGCGATCGCTTCGCGAATCGCTTCCGCCGCGCATGCCGCCGCGCGACGGGCCATCTCGTTCGTATCTTTCGCAACATCGATTTTCATTCACGCCTCTTTCTTAAAAAACAGCCTTGCTAAAGTCTGATAAAAATCTTTCTCACATAAAGGAACCGCACCAGCAGAAACGCTAGACTCAACTCGACCAAGACGAGAAACACACAGCCCGTCCCCGTGCCCACATTGGTATCAAGGCACCCGCCCCGACGGTCCAAAACATGTCGAAACCGCGCAAGGCATCCATCGACATAAGCCTGCCGCCGTCTTTGCAGGACGCAATGTTTGCCCTCGTGTCGGGTTTCATGTCGTACGCTCCCTGGATTTTGAACCCCTAGTGTTTCCTTTGCCTGACCGAAAGCCACAGGAAAATTCCGGCGACGCCCAGCAACGCGACGCCGCCCGCGATCGACACGCGGATTTCGGCGAAAGGCCGCGTCGCAAAGCATGCCGCAATCAACACGCAGGCAATGAACGCCACCCCGCCCGCCACCAGCGGCCAAAACGTGATTTTCGCGGGCGGACCTTCCAGCACGGGACCGGGCGTATCCACCTTTTCGAAAAAGCGCGTCAGCGTCTCATCGTGCGCACGGTCATCAGGAAACATCAACGTGCCCAACAGCAGGCCCGTCAACGTCGCCGTGCTCGTTAAAAGAAAAATGGTCCCCATCTCGCGGAGCCCCGGCCAATGCGCGCCCAGCACAAACGCCAGCAGCCCGACGACGATCCCCCCCAGCAACCCCATCACCCCGCCGCGCCGGGAAATGCGGCGTGTGATCAACCCCAGCATCATGGGGATAGCGACCGGCGGAAGGAAAATGCCGAACATCTTGTTTGTCACGTCGAACAGATCGTTCGCACCCTGCGCGTTCTGCATGACAACGGTGATGCCGATGACCGTCGCGCCAATCAGCATGGTCGCCAAACGCGCCGCGGCCATCTGTTTTTTGGGCGAGGCATCGGGCGCGATCATTCGTTTATAGAAATCGTTCGTCAGGACCGATGCGGCCGCATTGTAGTCGCCTGCCAATGTGGACATTGTAGCCGAAAACATCGCCGCAATCACCAGTCCGAGAAAACCGGCGGGCAACAGTTCTTTGCAGACCAACGCATATACCTCGTTCAGGTGCCCTGCGGGAATGTCGGGCAGAAAGATCCGCGCCGCCATAGCCGGCAGATAGAAAACCGGCGGACCGATGAACAGCAGAACCGACACGAAATATCCGACTTTACGGGCATCCTTTTCACTCCGCGTCGCATAGTAGCGCTGTACCATCGACCATGAGGTTGCCAGATTGGAAAACAAAATCAGAAAAAAAAGAAGCATGTATGTCCACGTGTATTTGTCCGCCGTCCAATTAAAAAATCCGGGCGGCGCCTTATCGATGAAGGCACCCACGCCTCCGACTTTGGCGAAGCATAGAAACGGAAGAACCACAATGGGCAACAACAAAACAAAAAACTGAATGAAGTCGGCTACCAGCGCGGCCCAGAGCCCGCCCATAAAGGTGTAACTCAGGATGATCAGTCCGGAAACAAGAATCGCCCCGTGAAGCGGGAACCCCATCCCCGCGCCGACCACGGTGCCGATCGCCAGCAGTTTGAACGCATCGTCCAGAATACGCATCGGCAACCCCAGCCACATCAGGCCCTGACGCATTCCGTTGCCATAGCGCCGCTCAATGTACTCCAGCGGGCTTGTTTCGGCGGCACGCCGCCAGCGCGCCGCGAACAACGTGCACCCCAGCAACACGGCGGGCACGCTCAACCAGCTGATCGTGACCGGCAACCATCCGTATTTGTATGCCAGCGCAGAGTACATCACAAAAGCCAGCGCACTGAAACTGCACATATAGAACGAAATGCCGCTCAGCCACCACGGCACCTGTTTTCCGCCGCCGAAAAATTGCGCCGTACTTTTCTGCTTCCGTCCGAAAAAGACGCCCACGGCGATCATAACCGCAAAGAAACTGACCACCACGGCGTAGTCCGCAAACGCGAGTCCTTGAGCAGGTGCGTTCATTCCGCTTTCGTCCTCGCGGCCTCTGCACGGGCCTTGGCCATCACATCGGCAATTTTCACGGGCACACCGCCTTGCCGCTTGCTCTCGTCCGCCGCCTCCATGAAGGCGAAGATCGCGATCGTTTCCTCGGGACGCACCGGCGCCACACCCGTACGGAAGAATTTGACAATCTCATCCAACAGCAGGTTGTAGCCTTTGTAGTCGTCCACGCGTTCCACGCTCTTCGCGAAAAAAACGTCGCCGCCGAACGCGTATTTGCCCGTCCGCGTGCCCCGGAACGAACCCACGCGCCCGTCCCTCCACGTCCCGACCGCCACGTCCGTCCCGGGCGTGCTGACGCGCACCACGTTTTCGCACTCCGGCCCCATGACCGCAAACAGCATCTCCACCGCGTGGATGCCGTACCAGAAAAAGTCCGGGTGCGTCGCCTCCAGCG